>JABDCW010000009.1 GCA_013287905.1 Chlamydiota bacterium
CTTGCTATGATACGAAAAAGTAGTTGCAAGCTTAAGTCTATATCATCGCAAATTTTTTTAAGGGGAATTGCTCCTTGCATAATTCATTTCCTTAAAAAATAAGGTTCCTTGTGCCCGCACTATTTCCTCTGAATTTCCTCTGGCTAAAAATATTCCTTTATGTCACTCTTCAATTATAATGTAAAGATGGTAAAGGTCTATGAATGAATGTGCTATCGGAATAGATTTGGGTGGAACAAAAATCAAAGTGGCGCTCGTCGACCGCTCCGGGCAAATCTATTATAATCAAAAAATCCCAACCCGTGCGGAACTAGGGTCGCAATCTGTTATTCAGGCAATCGTGCAAGAGGTTGCCAAATTGCAATCCTCCAAAGAATATCAAATCAAGGCTTTGGGGATTGGAGTGGCAGGACAGATAGAGGCGGATTCTGGAATAGTAAAATTTGCCCCGAACTTAAAATGGCACAACGTCGCACTAAAGTCCGGGCTTTATCATCAAATTCATCTCCCTGTTGCTGTTGTAGACGATGTAAAAGCCGCAGCATACGGGGAGTGGAAATATGGGGCCGGCAAGGGCTGCAGCGATCTTGTCTGTATGTTTATCGGTACAGGGATTGGAGGCGGGATTATTGCGAACGGCAAATTATTTGGCGGCGGCAGTAATACTGCAGGCGAAATTGGGCATATGATTGTCGAGCAAAACGGACCTGAGTGCACGTGCGGAAATTGGGGATGCGTTGAGGCGATCGGTGGTGGCTGGGCCATCGCAAAGCATGCCAAAGAAATGGTGAAAAACGATCGGCAGGCCGGGCAGTATCTGCTGGATTGTTGTCAGTCCATCGATGAAATTACAGCAGCTCATGTGGCTTTAGGAGCTCAAAAAGGGGACCCCCTTTGCCAAAAGGTAATCGGGAATGCTGTCAACGCCATTGTTGCATGTTCAGTGAATATTGTGAATGTGCTAAACCCTATAAAATTGATCGTTGGCGGGGGAGTGGTCAAAGGCATTCCTCATCTTTTGGATGAAATACGAAAAGGGATTAAAGCCCGGGCGCTTGCAGCTGCCTGCGGAAACCTCGAAGTAGTCGATGCGGCTTTAGGAGACAATGCAGGTGTGGTCGGAGCTGCCACATACGCGTTAGATCAAGTGTAAACGATAGGAATATGTATGAACGATTATAGTCACCATAGAAGATTGGAACATCCTTTAAGTGCTTTGTCGTCGACGGGCAGCGCCATGGTAGAGAAGGCGCAACAAGAAGTCAATGAAAAGCAGGAACAGGAATCTTTGCCGCTGGGAAAACGCACCAATGAAGAAGCGTTCAAAACGTTTCAGAATGCTGAAACGACCATACAAACAGAAACGCACCAAAAGAGGTTCACCGCAATACACTTGGGAAGCACAAGATCAGATGATCACTTAAGTGTCAGGCAAAGAGAGTTAAATGAAGACTGGCGCTTTTTAGTGCTCAGAAACGGACAGGGTGGCTCTTTACGTACTGCGATATCCCTTTTATAATGGACCTCTAGCATAATTCATTTCTATCCAGTCTGCCCAAAATCCAAGAATCTATTCTATCTCATGATCCTGGTTCATCCAGGAAATGAATTGATTGGCCGATATATGCGTGTGCACCATGCATTCACGTAAAAAGAGGATTCCCCATGCCCCTAAGACTCGCATTTTATAGAGGACTTTTACACAGATTTTCGCGAGCGATTTCGAAAGGAGGACCGTACCATTCCATATCCTTTGAGGAAGTAAAGTCAATTGCTTGCGTAGTAAGGGGATGTTTCTTTTAAAAAACAGGAAACCTTGGATTTTTAAAAATTCCCCGCTATTTTTTAGCCCTGATTTTATCCTTTGAACTTTCTTTATTTTATGCAAGGGTAAGGCCGCAGACTTCAGTCTGGTTCCCTGTTTCATAATGAATTGACAGGACTTCATAAAAAATTGGACAAGTTTGCTTTTTTTTTGTCTGTCCAGGTAGTTTTTTATCGAGTGCAATAGGGCTGACAAAAGAGAGAAAAGGGGAAAAAGCACCTGCTTCTCAACATGATTTTTAAGAACCTTAAAACGGGCTGCTAACCTGCCGATCCCCTGATGAGTCGCATTTCGGGCCAGACTCATGCAGTTCTTTACCGGAGGCATAATACGCTCCATGATCCTGCAGATGTGCCCCTCGATCCATTTAACTAAACCAGACAACCACTTGTACAACCGGGAAATGATACCACACAGATAAGTTATCCAATGTTGACCTAGCTTGCACGTATTTTTAGCCAAAGATAAAACGAAATTTTTGGCCTTATGGTAGGAAGATTGTAAATGTGATTGGATATGCCTGCTACGTGAAATTTGGGTTTTTATTATCTGAAATGGGAATGAGATGAAATTGATGACAGGAATAATGACAAAATTGTTCGTGGTTTCAGCAACAGCATGGAATCTCTCAGAAATTGCTCCAATCAGCTTTTGGGTTTCTTCTTTGATTTTTTCAGATGTATGCTTTAATACCGGTTTGATGAATTTACTAAGGGAAGCATAGGCCTTTTTTGAAAAGTTGCGTCCGATATTTGTACACGTTCTCGCAACATGAGTAAATCGTTGATAGGTAAGATGAAAGAATTGTAGGCCATTACCGATCAGCTGCTTGATCAAACCCGACATGAGGTCGGTGATTTTTTCAGACAACGGTTTTGCAAATTTTCCAATATGGAGCCATTCACACTTCACGAAAACCTTTGGAATTAATTGAGTGACAATCCACTTTGGGATTCCATATGTACACAGGTAGACGGGAACCATAATAGTGAGAAAAATGTATTTTCCCACTTGTGCAGCTACGACAAAGGATTCGTGCGAAAGTTGCAGGCCATGGATTTTAAAACGTTCGGAAGTTTCGAGATTAACACGCGCCTGCGCTCTGTGCAGTGTGTCCAGGGGTGGAGGGGGCGCTTTTTTCAATGGACGCGCATTAGGATTTTGAATGACATCATAAACACTATCGGTCTGGTTGCATCTTGAGATGCTGTCATGACTAACTGGACCTGGCATCAAACCTCTTAATCGGAACTCCAGTCGAGGATCACTTTACCGCAAGAACCGGAAAGCATGGCGGCAAATCCCTTCTCGAAGTCCTGAAAATTAAAATGATGGGTGATGACCGGCTGCAGATCCAGTCCGCTTTCGATCATATGAGTCATCTGATACCACGTTGAGAAAATTTCGCGTCCATAGATCCCTTTAATTTGAAGCATTTTAAAGATGACCAAATCCCAATCAATGCTGCAAGCGGTAGGAAAAATTCCTAGTAGAGCAATATTTGCTCCCGGTTGCGCTGTTTCTAATAATGTACATAATGCCTTTGGATTTCCAGACATTTCGAGTCCGACAGTAAAACCGCTATCTACTCCCGCAGCTATCATTCGTTCTGTTAAGACTTCCGTGCCGATATTAACGGTATGGGTCGCGCCAAGTTTACGGGCTAAGTCTAAACGGTATGGATTTGTATCGGTAATAAATACGGTACGGGCCCCTGCTTTCCTTGCAATAGCCGCAGCCATCATGCCGATGGGGCCGGCACCTGTAATTAATACATTTTCTGCCGTTAACGGAAATGATAATGCCGTATGGGTTGCATTGCCATAAGGGTCAAAGATGGCTCCGAGATCATCTGAGACTGTTTCAGGGAGTTTAAAAACATTCTCTGCAGGAAGATTAAAAAATTCAGCAAAACAGCCGTGCCTGTGCACTCCGACCCCTAATGTTTGCATGCACAAATGTTTCTTTCCTTTTCGGCACGGAGGACATTGTCCGCAAGTGATGTGTCCCTCTCCGCTTACGCGGTCTCCAATTTTATAGTCTTTCACATTTTTTCCTACCTCGACAATATGTCCCATGAATTCGTGACCAATGACCATTGGGGCCGGAATTGTTTTTTGTGCCCATGCATCCCATTTATAAATATGCAGGTCGGTGCCGCAAATCGATGTTTTATGAGGTTTAATCAAAACTTCGTTATCCTGGCAAGCGGGAACGGGTACATCGTCCAGATGCAAGCCTGGCTCTGAATATTTTTTTACTATTGCTTTCATAATGTCTCTTCTTTGTTATGTGTCCAATTTAGGTTTAAAACCGCCTTATAGCAGGCGATGAGGTGATTCACTCCATTCATTGACCTGTGGCGGTCATTTTCAGGAGGAATGTGGTACGTTCTGGCAATTGCGTTTTTTGAAAAACGGATGGAGTCTGGAATAGGTGTGCCTTCTCTTTGGGAAGCAGCGACTTGGGCTGCCCAAAACATCGATGCCAGGTCCAGCCAGTGGTACGGCCAATTCAGTTCCTCCTGCCTGTAAGTGTCGACTAATTGAATGAAAAATCCTCTGTCAAAGGAGGGGTTTTGGCAAATAAATACAGCATTGTCCCGGTTAATGGGAATAGCATTAAATCGATCGATAATATTTTCTGCAACGACCTTGGCAGGTAATCCCTGTTGAATCTCTTCCCATGAAAACTGATTGATCGCTATACTGTGGATGTCTTTTTGGTCCCACACGCTTTGCGGTTGTTTAACGACGCTGTGATATTCGGTTTTGCAATGGCCGGTCGTAAGGTCGATAATTTTAAAGGCGATGTCGATGATCGCATGTTTTACCGGATGCAGCCCGGTTGTTTCTGAATCCAGAAATATTCCATACATGATTATTTGCGTTTGCCTTTACTTTTGCCAGGGCGAGACGCCCCGGTTACATCCCGAGTTTTTTTGCTCCTGCCAGGACGAGACGCCCTATTCGGAGTTTTCTTTCTTCTGCCAGGACGGGGCACCCTGGTTACCTTTACCTGTTTAGCCTCGTCTTGATCTACCCGTTCGATGAAGCGCCAATTACTTTCTTGTTTGATCAGATCGACTTCCATCAAAGAGACGATGATTTTATTGCCTGCGGTGTAAGATTGCCTATGGTGTCGTCCTCTAAGGGCCATGGTCTCTTCATCGAAGATAAAATAGTCGTCTTCCAGATCAGATACATGTAAAAAACCCTCGAGCATGAATTCAATCACTTCAAAATAGATACCAAAATTTTTCACCCGTGTAATGATGGCTTCATATTCCCGTTTGGGCTTTTCTTTGTTATAGGAATCTAAAAGCCTTAATTTTTTTAATAAAACGACGCTGTTTTCTGCTTTTGCACTGATGCGCTCTTGTTTGGAACATTGTTCGGAAATCTTGTCCAGATCTTCTTTTGTTTTTTCTTCGTGGAACAAGATCCGGTGGACGACAAGATCGACATAGCGTCTGATCGGGCTTGTAAAATGGCAATAATGGGTCAGGCTTAAGCCATAATGCCCGATGTTATCCGCAGAATAAACGGCAAGACGCATGCGCCTGATGTAGCTTGTTGCAAGATATTCCCCATAGGGCGTACTCATGGCCTCATCAAAAAGCTTTTGAATTTCTTTTGGTGTTGGTGTGGGCGAAAGTTCATAGCCAAAGGCAGAGGCAAGGAGGGAAAAGTCCTTCATGTTTTCTTCAGCGGGTTCATCATGGACGCGGTAGGTCAGGGGTTTGTTTTCATTGCTTAAGTGCAAGGCAACTGTTTCGTTAGCCTTCAACATAAACTCTTCCACAAGCTGATGAGTGATGTCATAGACGATGTAGTCAGTCTTTACAGGCGCTCCTTGTTCGTCGACAATGACGACGAGTTCCGGCATTCCAAACTCAATGCTGCCGCGCTCATAGCGTTTCTTTTTAAGAAGGCCGCACAGTTCCACCATTAAATGTAGTTTTTCTGCATGAGGGCTTTTTTTAACGCCATCTAAAACACTTTTTGCCTCGCGATAGGTGAACCGTTTGCAACTTTTAATGACACTTCGAGTGATGCGATAATGGCACATCTCCCCGTTATTGTCGAATTCCATTAAAACAGAAACGGTAAGTCTATTAACGTTTGGTTTTAAGCTGCATAAATTGTCTGATAGTTCCCTGGGGAGCATCGGCAGGCAAAATCCGGGGAAGTAAGTGGAATTGGAGCGTTGCCTCGCTTCGAGATCGATAATGCCATCCTGAGTGACGTAATGGGACACATCGGCAATATGGACCCCTAAGTGATAGCGACCATCGGAATCTTTAGTCAGGCTGATGGCGTCATCGTAATCTTTTGCCGTGTCGGGGTCAATGGTAAAGCACGTTACTTTGCGCAAATCTTCCCGTTTGCGAATTTCCTTAAGCGGTACCAGTTTGCCGAATGTAAGCGCTTCTTGCTGGACACTTTCAGAAAATGTCTTACGCAAGTCATATTCTTCTATGGCTGCATTAACATCGCAGGAAGGGTCGGAAATATTTCCTAAGCTTTGGGTGAATTTGCAGGTGGTAGAATTGTTTTTGTTTCCCCATTCGATCACTTCCATCACGATGCGGTCGCCCAATTTCAGCTTCTTGCGCCCTTCCATCTGCACAATAATTTTTTGATCCGTCCCGAGCATTGGGGCATAGGCGTAAGGAGTTCCCTGATATCCGATCTCTGTAACGATGCCCGCCAAATGGGTGCGTGCCCTTGAGAGGACGCGTACTACTTTTCCTTCCGGCCCTTTTTCCGAAACGAATTCGGTATTGACAAGAACTTCAACCGCATCGCCATCGACTGCGTTGTACGTTTGATGTTTAGGGATAAAGATATCTTCCAGATAGATTGTTGGATTGTCTGGTTTGACGAAGCCAAAACCTCTGGGGTGCAGGTTGATGATACCCCGGATCAGATCAGAGGTAAGGGATTGATTTTCTTTAGATTCGGGACTTGCCAATGAATAGCGGCCTAAATGTAGCGAAAGAGTGTGGCTCGCGACAAGGGAGTCGAGAATTTCGGTAAATAACTGACGATGCTGCTGCGGGATCTGAAGTCGCTGGATCAGCTCAATCTCAGTTAAGGTTTTAAACCCTTTTCCGGTGACAAACCCGAGCGTGGTTTTAAGAATATTGTCAAAAAGTCTTTGTTCTTTAGAAGACCTTAATGTGGATTGCGGTTCTTGTAAGGTAGGAGGAGGTGTATGGGAATTATTTTCTTTTTGGTTCTCTTTTTTAGTCTTTTTTTTTCTCATGAAATCATTTTTAGGGTTAATATCTCGAAGCCCCGAGTATATCATAATCTCGAATTTAATGATATACCGAACGTGATTCAAAAATTGGTTTTTGACGGCGTTGGCTTTGCATCAAAATTTTTGTCTTCACTCGTGCCTTGCCATAGGCAATGGTCACTCGTTCCAGACGAAAAATTTTGAGCAGCCTCCTTGCCAAAATTCCAATTTTTGAACCACCTTCGGTATAGTTCGATAATAATGACAGACATGGACAATGGACAATGGACAACATGGACGACATGGACGACATGGACGAACAGCCATGGACTTCATGGACGACATGAGACAATTGCAGAATTGACAATAAAATAATTTAACAAGATCGTCTCCGGCAAGCAAGATTAAGATCATGATCAAGATCGAGATTAAGAACATTCCTAATCTCGATCTTGATCATGATCTTAATCTTGCTTGCCGAAAAGCGTTTGAACTGGACTTTTGCAATTGTCTCACTTGGACAAATATGGACAACATGGAAAGACCGGAGTTGTCCAAGTCGTCCATGGCTGTTCGTCCATGTCGTCCATGAAGTCCATATCGTCCATTGTCCATCGTCCATTAATAATTTAAATTAAGTTTAATTAAATAATTTAATTAATTTGTTTGAAAGTAATTTAAATAATTTACTATGATGACGATTGAGTGGGTGTTATAAATTATTTAAAACTTTGAGGTGTTACTATGTTTTCGAACACGAATGAAACGGTTTTAGGGCAATTTATAAAAGATCACGAAAGTGGTCAGGCGTCATTTTTAACCTGTCCGTCGGACTCTTCACATGCATCATCTTCAGCATCAGAATCTTACGCTGTGGTGAAAAAAAATCCAAAGTTTATTTCCGATTATGCCTACCATCATCTCAAAAAGATTGAACATTTATTAAACGGAAATCAAATTGATTTCAATCTTGCACAGAAAACAGCATCATTTATTTATCTCGATTACAAAAAACAGAACAAACAGATGAATGTGGTAAAAAAAACTGTCTGTAACATTTTATCCGGTGTGGGGGTGTATCGCACCAGCAAAGAAGTGGAAGCTATGTATCAGGGAGTTCAGGCAGTATATGACCAGGGAAACCCTGTGCGGCTAGGACAGGCTGGTACAAACCAGGAAAAAGAACAAAGACGAAATCTTCATAGAAATCCCCAATCGTCTGGATATTCGAAAATATCCCCTTCCGCACATTTTGCCAATCTTTATAAACAGAAAGAAGCAGGAAAAAAAGAAGCATTAGCGAAGCTGCCGCCCGAAAAACGGGCAATAGCAATAGCCGCTCTTAAGGAATCGGCCTACCAGGAGACGTATGATACCCAATTGCAAGGTTGCATCGATGGCAGATTTTATGATCCGGAAATTATCCCCTATGATATTGAGTGTTTGCTTGGAGAGGCTGTCCATCTGAAAAGACCTGTTGTAAGCTCTGATGAGCTTGAGTCGTTGTTAAAACAAGAGGTAGGGAGATATCGCGTTCACGATAAATTGAATCAGGCTCAAGCAGCCCGTTTGGAACAAGACGCCATTGCAGTAGCAAAACTGTATGGAAAGGCATTCCCCGGCAAGAGCTTTCGCGATGCGTTTTTTCTCGTCAGCGATTTAATACGCATTGCCACTTATCAGGAGTATTACGACAAAGCCTCTTTTAGCGGCAGCGATCATGGTTCAAAGCATATACACCACAATATTTTAGGATCGTTAGCTCTTCATAAAGGGATGAGGAAAGGGGAAGACTTCAGCAGCAAAGATCAATTGATTGAAATGCTGACCCATTTTTATCACGATATCGGGTATACGGTCGGGCTTAGCTCAACTAATTTCGACTGTTGCAAGGACCATCCCTTTATCGGGGCTAAAATGATCGAATGCAACCGCGAGTACTTTATTCATTATCTGGATGAGAGCTCTTACAAAGCCCTTCACAGATCTGTGTTGTACCACGCCATCGTTTATCCCGATTTAACAGCACGCGAAGAAGAAAATGGGATTCATCCAAATATGATCAGGGCAGCAACGTCTATTTCCGATGCCTGTGCTGTGACTTATGATCGCAAAACGCAGGAATTTTGGGAACAGCCAAGAGCCATAGTTGCTCTTGCCAGGTTAAAAAGCTTTCTCGTTCTTTTTCCTCAATACCAAAAAAAACTGGGGGGTGATATTGCAAATGGAAAATGGACCGGATATGATGAAACTAATCCTCTGGATAAAATGGCGTACGATGTTTTTATGAATACAGAGAGCGAATTATACCGCATGATGCAGGATTATGATATTCCACAGGAAAAACGGGAGTTGTTTGATCAGGCAATCAGGCAGCAGTTCAATGCGTTTACGGCAAAAATCACTCTTGGGCAATACGGCGCTGTATTAGCCGGGATTGAAGCGGTGCGAAATGCAGGAAAAACCGATGCGGGCGCCCCTGACTACCTGCCTCAGGTCAATATTGGGATTTCGATCGCTTATGGTGTGTTAAAAGATTTATTTGGAGAGGATCAGGCCCAAGGGTCATTTAAAAAGCTTGTGGAAGAATTTGGCGGCGATATGAAAGATTTACACCTTCAGCTGCAAACGATTTCAGAAGGTATCAATAGGGAAGATCCGCAAAAAGATACAATTATTTCTTCTGGTGTAGCAAGATTTAAATTGCTGGGAAGGTTGGTTAAAACCCCTGCTGAAGAACAGAGCAGGGGGTTAGAGGCAAGTTTGCGGCTTGCGCTCATGCAGATCCACGAAGTCTTTGATAGCCAGAAAAAACTGCTCTCAGAAAGGGGCGAAGTGATTCAAAGTCTCGAAAATTGGACAGAAAGTTATAAAAGAGATAAATTGCCTCCGTTCTCTGCATTTGTCTTGGAGCATTTACTGCCGGTTTTTCCTGTTCCCGGTAAAAGAGCGGTAAATACCGGGATAACTAAGGAACTTGAAGTTTTGACGGCCCTGGCCTCTAAACAAAATCTGGATGATAAGGATCTGGATAAAATTAAAGGAGTTGTCGCGATTGTCCTCATGTCTAAAAAAGAATATGAGTTCATGCGCGGCAAGGATGCGTTAATTAATCGTGATGAGATGTTAACCATAGGAGCTTAAAGATGCCAAATATTCTCAAGTCAGTGGCAGATCCGACCCAATTTCAAATAAAAGCCTTTATTGATTTGGTCGCTGCTGTAAATAAAATCCCTCAAATGGTTATCGATCTAGGCAAAGAAAATGACAGGCAAAGAGATGCCCTTGCCTTTGTCGTCGATACCATTTACCGTCAATTTAAAAGTAGTAATTGGCCCCTTGCTCTTGAGGAATTGCCGGTCAAAGTGCAAGGCTGGAACGTTTCTAATAATCCTCGCGAAGCCACTTCTTCCCTTTTACAATTTATCCAGTCGCTGTTCGAGTGCCGGATTGCGGAAATGAAAAAAGCGCCTCTTACAGAGAAGGAAAGGGAGTATATCGATACGCTAAGAAACCTTTATCAAACAAGTACGCAAAGGGTGCTTGCAGATGCATTGCGCGAGAAAAAGAATGCCCCCGTTTCCTTGGGGGGAATCCCCCGGGATCTTCTCCCCGATTGGTATTTGAACGGACAGTATAGGAAAGATAGATAAAAACAGAAAAAGGACCATAAAGACAATAAGGACACCAATTACGAACATTAACGACCAATCCTTAAATGTCGTTAGTGTCCTTAATTGGTGTCCTTATTGTTTTTATGGTCCCTATAGTCTTTTTCCTTGCGGATTTGAGCCGTCTAAGAGCCATCTAAAAAGATGAGCAAAGTTAGCCAAATTTATTTTTTTTGTTTTTCCACCATAATAAAATGGTAATAGAAAATAAGAGAACAAAAACAAAAACAAAATAAAAATGATATGCATTCTTTCCTAAATAATTTTCAACAAACCAGAAAGAAGCTATAACTAAACCACATACAGTCATTGGAAGGATCTTTTTCATCATTTTTTCCTTATATCATTGGGATAGTACAATCTGGATTTTGACGTTGGAAATCGTCTTTCCAAAATGAGAAATTTTCCCAACATTTTTCTTCTACACCTCCATGATAGCAACATCCTTCACACACCTGCCTGCACGTCTCTACGAACAAAAGACAAAACGTGCGGCATCCAAAATGTAGAATGCGCCCACATGCTACGCCAGCACTAACAGCCAAGGTGCTACAAGTATTGCAGCAAGCCCTAATCACTTCTGGTGTTCGCTTTGTACCATCCTTTAGTCTAGCATTTTGGTCCCTATGAGATTCTTTGTTAAAGCAATCACATTTTTTTGTGAGACGTATAACCCAAATATTACCATATTCCTGAAAATCCTCTTCTTTTTCACAGAATTTATTAATAAGAAAAGGTACGGCTGATTTCTTACATTCTTCACATTGGGGAGCATTTTTTACAATTATTTTATTTTCTTCAAATAGACATTTTGGAGCTATTGGGCTACTGGCAATATAGTTGAAATATGCTTCAATGGCCTTTTCTTCCATTCCCTTTTTCCAAAACGAAGAAACAATGAGATTGCCACACTGAAGCTTCTCCTGATCTGATAAGTAAGGACATGAAATTAATTCTTCAGCTTGTGTTAAGACATTATCATAATCTCCAAGTAGATAATTTGTGGAAGCCATGTGAAACAATACATCAGTATTTTGTTGGCGCTCGTCATTCGACATGTTATTGATAGCAGCAGTAAACATTTCTTTGGCCTCTGCATATTGTTTATCTTCGAAATATTTCAATCCACTAAGGCAATACTCATTCAAAGAATTTTCCTTAGAATAGATCAGCGAAGTAACCGAGAGCAATATAATCATTAAAAACTGTTTCATTTTATGTCCTTCTATCATCATAATTTTTTTTTTAACATAACGTTTATAAACTTAAGAGAAGCGATCTTAAATAATATCCAAATGACAGTCAAGTATCTTTTTCGTGATGGATATCACCAATTTTGGCACTTGCTCTTAAGGAGTTGCCGGTCAGAGTGCAAGGCTGGAATGTTTCTAATAATCCTCGCGAAGCCACTTCTCCGCTGTTACAATTTATCCGGTCGCTGTTCGATTGCCGGATTGCGGAAATGAAAAAAGCGAAGCTTACAGAGAAGGAAAGGGACCATATCGATACGACGAGAAAACTTTATCAAACTAGTACGCAAAAGGTGCTTAACGACGCATTGCGAGACAATAATAATGCTCCTGTTTATTTGGGGGGAATCCCCAGGGACCTTCTCCCCGATTGGTATTTGAACGGACAGTATAGGGAAGATAGATAAGAAGGGATAAAGGACCATAAAGACAATAAGGACACCAATTAAGGACATTAACGACCAATCCTTAAATGTCGTTAGTGTTCGTAATTGGTGTCCTTATTGTCTTTATGGTCCCTATTGTCGTTTAAAGCTCTTTCTATTTCACGAAACCAAACATAACTCTGGAAAGACCTCTGGTGGCAGCATTGTTAACCTGGTGGCCTCCCCAGCCACGGCCACTGGATGTGGAAGTACGCGGTGTAAATATATACTTTTCTCTTTCCCGTTGCTCAAACTTTTCCTGGCTGGTATAATTTTTTCCCGCCACAGCATTGGGATTTTTTACTAACTGTGCCGTTTGGTATTCTTCGTAACTGGTTTTCAGGGAATCATTGAATATCTTTTCGATATCCTGAAGAACAGTTTTTTCATAAGTGTTAAATTCATGATAAATTTGATTTATTTGTTTTTGTAATTCACCCATTTCACTTTGATATTCATTCAATTGTGTTTTCAGTAGTTCACCAGTCTCTACTTGAATTTTGGCTTTTTGTTTAATGAATTCAGAGCCAGTGATAGACTTACTTCTTAATAGAGTTTCCTGCTCTTTCATCTTTTGTTGTTGGCTGAGCTTTGTCTGTTTGGTTAAATCGTTGTATTTCGTTTTGGATTCTTCCTTTTGAGTTTTAACCGAAGCGGTCTTACCTTGAGCTTCTTGTCTTTTCGCATTAAACTTTTCCTTGTGATTATAAATGGCTGTGATCACATCCTTATGCAGTCCAATCTCGCTTAAATATGTTAATTTATTTTGTAGGCGATCGAACGATTCAAAAACCTTGTTAACATCTGTCATTTTTCTTACAGCATAATTTATTGCGAAAACAACCAAAGCAATTGCCGCAACTGCTGCAACGGCGGCAAGCGGCGTGACAGCACCCGCTGCGCATGAGAGTCCCATGATCTTCCAAAAGGGTGTTTTGCCGTAGATGCTTAGAATAACAGCAGGCCAAACAAAAGCTCCGACGACTCCTGCGGTAAAGGCAGTTCCAAATACTATCTTTGGAAAGGCTGATAGTGCCACGCCAGTAATTTCTTCGATCGACTTTAACACTTTAAATCTTGTTTGCTTTTGACCGTGTTTGTTCAAAATTTCCGGAAGAGTTATGTTTTGATTATTGTTTGACACTTTTAAACTCATATTGCCCTCATTTATAATTTTATAGTAAGTTATATCACACTAATAACTATTTTACAATAAAATATACAAGAAAATGTTTATAACAGAGAATAAACAATTGTGATTTTACCGGATGATGATCTGGTAGCTGTCAGGCAAGCTAAGATTTTGTCGCAAGCCGATGTTAAAGAAGAGCGGCAGTTTTTTGAATTTATCGATCTTTTATTAGAATATACACAAACAACTTCAAAAGTTGGGAATTTTGCGAGGAGCCGCCTCGAATTTGAACCAGGCTGAGCCGCTGCCGAAGCAGCTCAACCTGAATAGGTTGAGCGATGCAGGCAGGTTTCAAATTCGTCGGCAGGCGACGACGCAAAAAACCAACTCTTGAAGTTGTTTGTGTATATACCGCTCGTAACTAATAATCTTTGCGCCATTGCGTCTTTTTGTTCCTTTGCGTTAAAATTTTTTCGAAAGAGGTCTAATAGATGCGGGCACGGGCACGGGCACGCTCACGGGCACGAAACCAATTCTTCATTTTTAATATGTACTGGAAAAATATTTGTCTCTTTTGTTATCATGGTCGATTATCGGGCGCCAATAAAAATTTATATCAAAAAAAACTTTAATTATGAAATATGATCACAAGGCAATTGAGAGAAAATGGCAAAAGCATTGGCTGACCAACAAGACTTTTAAAGTCGGCATCGATCATTCCAAGCCAAAGTATTATGTACTGGACATGTTTCCCTATCCTTCGGGATCGGGCCTCCATGTCGGACATGTGGAAGGATATACCGCTACCGATATCGTCGCCCGCCATAAGAGACAAAAAGGGTTCAATGTCCTTCACCCGATGGGCTGGGACAGCTTCGGGCTTCCGGCAGAACAATATGCCGTCAGAACCGGAACGCATCCTGCCATTTCCACCGAAAGAAACATCGATACATTCCGCCGCCAACTGCAATCTTTAGGATTTAGCTATGATTGGGACCGCGAGCTTGCTACAAGCGACTCCACTTATTATAAATGGACCCAGTGGATTTTTACTAAGTTGTATGAAAAAGGCTTAGCATATGAAGCCGAGGCCGTGGTGAACTTTTGTCCGGCTTTGGGAACTGTTCTATCTAACGAAGAAGTGGAAGAGGGAAAAACGAAAGAGGGGGGCTATCCGGTAGAGAGGCGTCCATTAAGACAATGGATCTTAAAAATTACCGCTTATGCCGAAAGGTTGATCGATGATCTGGATCTGGTCGATTGGCCGGACAGTTTAAAGCGTTTGCAAATCAATTGGATCGGGAAAAGCGAAGGGGCTTACGTTTCTTTTTCTGTTCAAGGTTCAAATGACAGCATTTCTGTCTTTACAACCCGTCCCGATACTTTATTCGGAGCCTCCTTTTTAGTGCTAGCTCCTGAACATCCTTTGGTCAAAAAACATACAACATCAGAACAAAGCAAAAAAGTAGAATCATATCAGGAAAAAACAGCATTGGAGAGCGACCTTTTCCGCACAGAACTGAATCAGGAAAAGACCGGAGTGTTTACCGGCGCCTATGCGATCAATCCGGTCACAAATAAGCCTATTCCTATATGGATAGCCGATTATGTATTGATGAATTACGGGACAGGCGCCATCATGGCTGTTCCCGCTCACGATGAACGCGATTTTGCATTCGCTGCCTGCTTTAATTTGCCCATCATCCCCGTCATCAAACCACAAACCGATAAAGGGAGTATAAATGAGGTACTTGCCGGAAAAAAATGTTGGCAGGACATAGAAGGGGGAGAATACATTAATAGTGAGAATTTGGGGCTATCTTTGCACGGGCTGACCTTTTCTGAAGCAAAAGATAAAATTGTCCAATGGCTTGAGCGCGAAGGATGTGGTAAAAAAGCTGTTACCTATAAATTGCGCGACTGGTTGTTTTCGCGGCAGCGTTACTGGGCTGAGCCTTTTCCCATCATCCATTATGAAGATGGGTCCAAACGCGTTTTAGGCGTAGATGAGCTTCCTTTGACCCCTCCTGAAATGAGCGATTTCAAACCAACAGGAGATGGAAATAGCCCTCTTGCACGAGATCGCAAATGGGTGGAGATCATCGATTCAAAAACGGGTAAAAAGGGATGGCGTGAAACCAATACGATGCCTCAATGGGCAGGTTCTTGCTGGTACTATCTTCGCTTTTGCGACCCTCATAATGAGAATGCAGCATGGAGCCCTGATGCGGAAAAATACTGGCTTCCTGTCGATCTTTATGTGGGCGGGGTAGAACATGCCGTCTTGCATCTGATGTATGCCAGATTTTGGCATAAAGTCTTATTTGATTGCGGGCTTGTCTCTACTATCGAGCCGTTTCAAACTCTTCGCAATCAAGGTTTGATCGTCGCGAGGTCCTTTCAAAAAACTGGCGGGGCTTATGTCGATCCCGAAGATGTGCAAGAGAAAAATGGCACCTATTATTACAAAGCGACCGGAGAGGAATTGCGTCATCAGATTGAAAAAATGTCCAAATCAAAATTAAATGGGATTACTCCTGACGATATTATAGAAGAATTTGGCGCCGATGCGTTACGTCTTTATGAAATGTTTATGGGACCTTTGGAAAAAGAAAAAATTTGGAATACCGATGCAGTAAATGGCTGCCGCAGATTCCTTACAAGGTTCTACGATTTACTATTTTCAGGAAAAGTTTCAGATGAAGATTCACCGGAAGCCTCCAGATTGGGCTATCGTTTGATTGCTGCTGTAGAAAAAGATATCGAAAGCCTGCAGTTTAATACAGCCATCGCTAAAATGATGGAGTTCATGAATGATTTTACAAAACTGCCATATTATCCTCGTTCGGTATTAAAAATGGTCACACAGGCATTGATGCCGTTTGCACCTCATTTAGCGGAGGAAGTATGGGAACTGCTTGGGATGAAAGAACCATTAGCCACTCATCCTTATCCTGCTATCAGGCAAGAATTTCTCTATGATGAGATGACGACATATGTCGTGCAGGTCAATGGCAAGCTTCGCGGACGTTTTGATCTGCCGAAGGATCAGTCCGAACTGCAAATTTTGACAGCCGCGCAAGCAATTCCAAGCATTGTGCGTCTTCTCGACGGGCAAAAAATTGCAAAAACAGTTTTTGTTCCCAATAAACTATTAAACATTGTTTTAGAAGCGATTTAAGGGGAGAGCCATGGAAGAATTAGAGCTGATATTTACACAAATAAAAAATTTTGTATGGGGCCCGCCGCTTTTAGTTCTGTTATTGGGAACGGGCGTTTATCTGACATTTTTATTGAAGGGAATGCAATTTCGTTATCTGTGGTATGCATTTAAAGCAATCTTCAGTTCATCGAAGATCGATGCAAAAGGAGATATCAGTCCCTTTGAAGCATTTATGACCTCTCTTGCCGGAGCCATTGGCACCGGATCCATTGTCGGTGTAACGACAGGGATTATGCTAGGGGGATTAGGATCTTTGTTCTGGATGTGGATTATGGCCTTTTTCAGTATGGCAACAAAATATGCCGAATCGCTTCTGGCCGGCCAATATAGGGTCGTAGATGATAAGGGTGAGATGATGGGCGGTCCCATGCAGTACATTGAAATTGGTTTAAAGTGGAAATGGATGGCAGTGGTCTTTGCGATTTTTGGGGCTATTGCCGCGATTGGGACCGGCAATCTTGTCCAGGTAAATTCGATTGCCGAGGCCGTCAATCACATCTTTGTCGTTGACCCATGGATTACAGGGATTGTCTTATCTATTTTAACAGGAATGGTCATCCTGGGAGGGGTGAAAAGCATTGGTCATGTTGCCGGCGTTCTCGTTCCTGTCATGGCCTTGTTTTATCTGACGGCCGGTTTACTTGTCATTGCTATGCATATCGACAGAGTTCCAGAAGCATTTATGCGCATTATTTCAGAGGCTTTTCATGGAAGGGCAGCCATAGGCGGTTTTGTTGGAACGACGGTCATGATGTCGATACAAATCGGTGTCTCCCGAAGTATTTTTACAAACGAAGCGGGACTTGGCATTTCTTCCATTGCCGCAGCAGCCGCAAGGACCGATAATCCCGGAAGACAGGCCATGATTACGATGACAGGGGCCTTAATTTCCACAGTTATCGTGTGTACGATCACCGGACTCGTGTTAGCTTTGACAGATCTCATCGGAACAACCACATCTTCCGGCAAATTGCTTAACGGCGCCAGCCTGATATTGGAATCTTTCAATAGCGCTCTGCCAGGCGGCGCATATATCGTGTCTGTCGGTCTGATCCTGTTTGCGTTTTCCACAGTGATCGCCTGGGGGTATTATGGAGAAAAGTGCTTTGAGTACTTATTTGGGACACGTTCAGTCCTTTTGTACCGCTGCCTGTTTACCTTGATCGTGATCCCCGGGGCTGCAATTAAGATGGAACTTGCCTGGCTTGCTGCAGATATTATGAATGGTCTCATGGCTATTCCGAATTTAATTGCATTGCTTGGGCTAAAAAATGTAATTATTTCTGAAACAAATTCTTTCCTCAATATTATTCAGAAAGAAGAATGTCGGTCTCAAAACTAAAATAACAGGTGATCATTACTATGGACTTTTATCATCTTCTCTTATCTGGTTTAGATAGGATCTACGCCTGGGTCTGGGGACCTGTGCTGCTCATTCTTATCATGGCCATCGGTATTTATCTCACCATTGCATTAAAAGGATTGCAGATTCGCTATCTTCCCTATGCGCTCAAATTAGCTTTTGGAAGACAGCATATTGGCGAGGGAAAAGGAGATATCAGTCACTTTGCCTCTCTTATGACAGCACTTGCGGCAACAATCGGGATCGGTAATATTGCCGGTGTGGCAACGGCGGTCACTGTAGGTGGTTTTGGCGCAATTTTTTGGATGTGGGTGACAGCACTGGTTGGAATGGCCATCAAATACGCCGAAGCGATACTGGCCGTTAAATACCGGACGGTGGATGCCAACGGGGAGATGTGCGGCGGCCCGATGTATTTTATTGAAAAAGGTCTTGGATGGAAGTGGCTGGCGATATGCTTTGCCTTTTTCGGTGCAATCGGCGCTTTTGGCGGGGGAAATATGCTTCAGGCAAATTCCGTTGCCGATGTGATGCAAAGCATGTTCTCCATTAGTCCCTGGTGGACTGGGATCATTATTGCTCTATTGACCGGTTTGACCATTCTGGGAGGAATTCAAAGCATTGGAAAAGTAGCGAGTTATTTAGTGCCGTTCATGGGAATTTTTTACATTGCAGGGGCTTTAGTCATTTTGATCGCCCGCTTTGAATATATCCCACATGCCTTTTCTATGATTTTTTCATCGGCTTTCAGTGGTCAGGCGGCATTTGGCGGATTTTTGGGAGCCGGTGTCATGCTGGGGATTCAGGTGGGGATCAGCCGGGGTCTTATGTCGAGCGAAGCTGGTTTAGGAACTGCATCGATTGCTGCTGCTGCTGCAAAAACAGATCTTCCGGGAAGGCAAGCTCTCGTTTCCATGACAGGATGTTTTTTAGCTACAATCATTATGTGCGGCGCCACCGCTTTAGTGCTCGGTGTGACCGATGTAGTGGGTAGCGTGGGAGAGACAGGAAAATTAATCAATGGAGCTACATTGACACTCAATGCGTTTAATTCTGTATTTTCCTGGGGCGGCTATGTTGTCACCATTGGGATCGTTCTATTTGCCTTTACCACTTTGCTCGGTTGGGCCTATTATGGGGAAAAGTGTGTCGAATATTTATTGGGGATCAAATCGATTCCTTATTATCGCGCGTTATTCACCCTGATCATTATTCCGGGAGCCGTTTTGGAGCTGGACATCGTCTGGAAAATTTCCGACATCTGCAACGGCCTGATGGCATTTCCCAATTTGATCGGCATCTGTTGCTTAGCATCTGTTGTGATCGTAGAAACGAAAGCTTTTTTACAGGTATTAAAAGCGGAAAATGCTGTCCAGTGACTTGAAGAGGTAATCGGTAGGCCTTGTTGCATAAATGCTTTATTAACCTAAGTTATTTAAAGTCAATTATCTACCACAGAGATCACAGAGAACATAGAGAGGGAGTAGAAAATTAGAATGTGGTTTAAACAATGGTAAGGAGACATGTCAATTTTTTATCTATTCTCTGTGCTTTCTGTGTTCTCTGTGGTAATTAATTAGTTACCAAAGACTTGTATCTATTTGGAATTATGCAACAAGGTCCTTTCGGTATATAATAAACGGGAGTATTATGCGTCTTTATATGCGCGCCTATCAGGCATCCTGTAGTCACGATCTGACAGATAAACTTCAGGAATTTAACAAAAGAAAATGGGGTCTAACCTCTGATATTGAATCTAAAAGCATTATTGCCAGAAATAAAATTTCCCGTCTTGAGCAAATTGTCTCTGTCATTGGGTATGCTATTTTGAATTTCTTCACATTGGGCCGCAGTGAAAAATTGAAGGGCGAATTGCGAGATCGCATAAAAAAAGAAGAAGCGGTTCAAATACAATTAAAACCTGGGTGTGACTTAACTGTTCAAGCCATTTTAGACAAATTTTTATCTAAATCTAAATCCAAATCAGGTGAGTCTTCAGGAAAGTCTTCCCAAACAGGTTCTTCAGTTGGCACAAGTGAAGCCAAGCCAGTGAAAACAGAAGGATGTAAACAAGAGAGCATTCCATCAGCTCCGGTTGTTTTAAAGCCGATAAATTCGACAGGACAACTCGAATTGGCTTCTAAAATAACCTCTAAAGAGCAAGTTGCATCCCTTCTGCAAAAGGGGGACCGGGAGTCTTTACATACCCTTTATTCCTGTATGGTGGATGCAAACTTTGATCAATGGGATGCGTTTGAGCCGGCAGACATCGAGAAAATCGATTTTACCGCAGTGATGGCAATGGCCAGAAAACAAGTGGGAGATTTTCAAAGTTTGATCATCGATCATCTCTTTGGATATCCGGTAATATCTGAGCGGCAGCAAAATAGGCTTCAAAAAGTTTCCGGTAATAATTTAAAAGCGATCAAGGACCAATTACGGATCATGCATTTAAAGGTGATGACTGAGAGCCAAGAAAAAGAAAGGATAAAGTTTGAAGTTTATGAGGGGTTGGAAAAGGGAGAACAGGAGTTTTTGTCTAATGTTGCTTTCTATATGGTGCTTCCAAATTTTGATCAATGGGACTTGATTAAGCCAACACATGTTAAAAAACTTCAATTTGTAGAACTGATGCAACGTGCCGAAATGGACTTTACTGAAAAATCGGTCATCCATCATCTTTTTGGAGACAGTGAGATATCTGCAGAGCAGCAAGCTCGACTTCAAGTGGTTTGCGGTGCTAATCTACAGGCGATTTACCCACATCTTAGAGACATGCACTTCGGTGCATTGACTGAAGCGCAAAGAGAAGAAATAGAGAAATTTAAAGAAGAATCAAGATAGTGATACAATCGCTTATAAAGTTTTCGAAATTAAAAATATTATAATTAGGGGTTTCTATGAGTATTTATCGGGCATCCAATAGCCAAGCGCTTACAACTAGACTTCAGGACTATGAAAAGCAACATGCTAAACAAAAGTGTTGTTTTAATTATGACAGTGCTACTAAAAGCATTATCGCCAAACATACCATTGGACGTATAGAACAAGTAATTTCTGTTATAGCATATGCTATTTTGTCAATCGTCAGCAAAGCGGCAAGAAGTGAACTGCGAGATCGATTGAAAAAGGAAAAATCAGTTCAAATGCAGTTAAAAGATGGGGATATTGAGGCAGTTTTTACTACTTTTAAATCAAAATTTAAAAAAACAGAAGTTATTGAAGATAAAAAAAATAACCTTAAGCTGGATGTGAATATACAAGACGCTCCAAAAGATTTAGTCGATAACTTATCTGCACAATTAAAGAAATTACATGATTCCCTGGAAAATGTATCTCTTTCCACCAGGCTGGTAGAAAAATCAATAACGATTAAATTGGATGATTTAGGCGTGTCTATTGAAATAATAATGAAATGCCAGGGAATTCCATCACCAGGCCCTGCAACTTGCCTGGCAAAGTATCGTTCTGATACTGCAGTTGTGCAGATTGCTCCGGAAAATGAACAAGTTCTTAAAGCTGTAGCAGCTTACTTTAAAAACCAATTATATTCTAGAGGGAGTAATATGCCTCTTTTTGATCGTGTCGAGATCAATGGAAAGGAGTTAGTAATTGGCCATAATGTTGGCCAAAAGCATAAGAAAGCATTTAGTAATTCTCCAATTAAAGAAGCGGAGAATTTTTGTAAAACCGTATTGATGGAAGGAGCTGCCGGCAGCAAAATACGAGTGTCTGTTAACGAACCTTTTTCTATAGAGCTTAGCCATTCCGCAAGTACTGGACATCGTCCATGGGAGATTATTCAGAGCCCAGCTTTTATTACAATTATGAAAGAGAAAAACTATAGCAGCCCTGATCACCAAGGCGAAGACTTTCCCCCCGAGGGTTCAGGACATACTTATGGATATGTCTTTAAACCAACTGAAGCTGGAGAGGGCGAGATCATTATGAAGCTACCCTGTTCTTTTGATGATAAGCGATCTGTTGAGAAAAGATTTACAATAATTGCTTCGTAATTCAATGTCCCTCGATCAGCTCCATCCAATAGGTTTGTAATTTGGAGGACAGTTTACTCTGCAGATGATGAAGCTTAAGGGGCCTGTCCGTGACGTTAAAATGCTCCGTGTCGATAAAGGCAAGCCTGCCATCTTTGCAAAAAGGGACATTGTCAATGTATGTCGAGTCGATTAATACATTTTCAGTGAGAATCGTGAACAGAGCCTCTAAAAGAGGCTTGTTCATTTGTTTTTTATAGGCAATTTCATTTTTTTCATCGTTTAAAATATCGAGTTTTTCGCAAAGAATGATGAAATAATGGCGGGGTGCGTCGTCTGTCGATTTCGAATCGACAGGAAGTGCATACAGCCATTTTCCAGGTGTTTTCATGAGATCTTCATATCCATGCGCTTCGATAGAACGCTGGATTAGCCTCGCCCCGTCGATTCGTCTTTTAAATTTCATTCCTGCATCGATGGAATAGCTATCTAAATATGCCTTGATGATATATCCTTTAAGTTTCTCATGTGTGGCAATGATCACAGGTCGTTCAGGGGCGCTTAAGACAATAAAACCAGATTTTTGCATCGATTTTCTAGAATCCAAAACCCGTCTCTTGCTGAAGATCTGGTCGAGAATTTTCTTTTCTTCCGAATCTTCAGGGAGGAGATCATCGACGATGCTATCCCAAAATGATTCTTCAATATGGGGATCTCGTTCATAGGGAATCGTTCCGGACAATACAAGAGGAAAGAAAACAGTTACATTCAGGAGTATGAAATGACAGAAGATAATAAAGTTGCGTCTCATTCTATACAATACCGTGGAAAAATCGATGCAATGGCATTTGGGGGGTTAGGAATCACCCGTCAAAACGGTCTTGTTACGTTTGTCCCCTATACTGCAATTGGAGATGATATACGTTATTTGCCGACAAAGGTCAAGAAGAATTTCTCAATGGCAGAACTTGTGGAAGTGGTCCATCCCGGTAATGGCAGAACTATCCCCTTATGCCCCTATTATGGTAAATGCGGGGGGTGTCAGTTGCAGCATGTGACCTACCCTACACAAATGAACTATAAACGAAATTGGGTCGAAGATGCAATCAAAAGGCAAGCGGGGATTTCTTATGCAGTTATTCCGGATGTCACCCCGGCAAAGAGTATCTGGAACTATAGACGGCGCATCTCATTGACTCTAAAAGCGCATGAAAATACATTCAAAGCTGGCTACATTGCAGATGATCAAAAATCTCTTGTAGAAGTTACCCAATGTCAAATTTTTACAAAAGCAGATGATCCTGTGCTTCCATTGGTGTCGAGTCTGTCCCGTAAGTTATCGAACGAAGGGCAGGCTGAAGGAAAAGTCTCTATACTCAAAGAAATGGATGAGCGTTATATCCTCCATTTTCATTTTAGGACAATGCCAAAGAATGCCAGCCTGATTTTAAAACCGTTAGTTGCTGAATACCCGTTTATCAAAGGGATTTTAGCTACCTCCCCTCGACAGTCATTGCAATATGGACAAATCGAATCTTCTTTTACCATCGATGACTTATCGTTTCATTTTTCTCCAAAGGCCTTTGTTCAAAATCACCCCGAGCAAAGCTTGAATATCTATCATTCGCTTACATCACATATTAAAGATTTGAAAAGGGGACTAGCTTTGGACCTTTATTGCGGTGTCGGTGTTTTTTCCTTATTACTCGGAAAACATGGGTTTAATACGGTTGGAGTAGAATTGAATGATGCAGCCGTTCAATTTGCTACACGCAACGCTAAAGAAAATGGGATTGGGAACGTACAGTTTTTAAAAGAGGATGCGGAGCATAAGTTGCTTACTCACTTAAAAGAAAAGCCGTCATTGGTTGTGATCAACCCCCCAAGAGAAGGGATCTCTGCCAAAGTTACTCAAAGCTTGCTTTCGTATCCACCGGAGAAGTTAGTGTATATCTCGTGTATGCCTCCAACACTTGGGCGGGATCTCAAATTATTGTGTGATAAAAATTATCATGTCGATAGTATTGAGATATATGATATGTTCCCGCAAACAACCCATGTTGAGACAGTGGTAATTTTAAGTTATGATAAAAAAAGAAAAAGATTATGTGACTCTGACAAATCCTAAATATGACACCCCGGGCACAAGTTTACTTGTGTTTCATTTTGAGCCGCAGAAAGGTGAAAATGCCGAGCGGCAACTCGCTCAGGCAAAGATACAGATTGACTCCATTGATGGAAAGGATGTGTATTCCATTGACGGATATTTTTCGGAAAAAATCAGCGATCAGATGCGGGAGATTTCCCGCAACGCCTCATTTAGCCGCAAGAGTTATGGTTCTTTGGAAGGAAAAGAAAAGGGGGAATCACCGGCACAATCGATGAACAATCAGGAGAAGTGGGAGTTTTTCGCAAAACCGCCTCAAGCGATCGAAGAGTTGTACGGACTGTTTGGTTTAATTGGAAGTAAATTGGATGCCAAGGTCAGCACGCTCCCCTGGGACCTTTGCGATGCGAAATTATGCGCCTCAGCCTTTGCGACAAATCGTTTAGAGCGTTGCTCTAGTGAAAGCATGAACACAGGAAAGCATACCGATTACGACCCCGTAAAAGGGCTTCCCTTTGCCATACCGATTCTTTCTTCGGAAGAAAAAAAATATCATCCGTCCAATTTTATCAATGGAGAGGCAGGCAAGCCTTTACTTGTGTCTGCCATGCTTTATGTGACAGAAGATAATTTCTGCCCTGAATTTGGCCTTGGTACCATATTTTGCGAAAATTCCGGAGAGGTTGCCAAACGTTTAAATTGCCAACACATGCGCATATGTATATTTGAAGGTGATATATTACACAGTATCGAGAAATCAAATATCCCTGACAATATTCATACATGGCGTATTTCCTTTGTATTCAAATTGATGATTAATCCAAATCGTTTAAATGTAGATTTAAAAAATAAATTGAGAGAAATTTTATGAATCAGGAATTCAATCAGTTAAAAACGGAAAAAATACTCCAATGGCAAAAACTTTATGCTAAAGTTCTTGTGGAAGAATTAAAACCTGCAGGAAGAGTGTTGGAGATTGGATTTAAACCAAGAGTAACTGCCGAATATATTCAACAATATCCCGTCTCCATGCATGTGATTATCGAATCGGATCCTGAAAAGTTTAAGGAGGCGGCTGAATTTGCAGAAAGCCGGTTAACGATCTTTTTATCCGATGAACACTGGTCCAAAGCATTGTCCAAACTAGGGATTTTTGATCTGATTATTTTTCACGAACAAACCGCTGAAGATGACAGCACTCTTGAGAGGTATTTGTTTGCGGTCGAGACAGAAAGCGCCTCAAATGAGATTAAAGATGTTTTAAGGCAAATAGAAGAGCAGATGTCGAGAACGGGTATCAGTTATTCAGATGAAGTGATCGAAGAGTTTATCCAAAGAACGGGTCAATATCACTTACCCATGCTTCCGCCGTTCTTTCAAAAGTTATTACAAAATAAAAACATCACGCAAAGTCAATATGATATGATTTTCGAAAAACATCACTTGATCCATCAACCCCCTGTAAAGAATCCCCTGGTATCTTTTGAAAAAAAAGATGATCCCAAAATCTCATGCCTGGAAGAATGCCTGAAAAGCCATTTGGAGAGGGGAGGGCGTTTTTCCTTTTTTGTTTACAATGGCACATCGCTTTATGAAAACTCCCTGTTTTTTGATAAGGTCATCACAAATCCCGATTTGGATTACCGCGAAAGAAGGGTTCCCATATCCTTGGACGGCCTTGATTATGATATGATCGTTCCGGAAATTACTTATAGTAAGTAACCTGAAAGTAAACAATAATTTTGCATTTTTTCTCTCACCCATTGATTTATAACCATACAAATCTTATAAAACGAATAGTTTGAATGTTAAGCAGGTGATATGCATAACCCATGCAATGTTTTAGAGTTATATGACCGGACGAACTATGAAAGTCTTCAATGGCCTGTAGAAGCCGGGTATGAGAGGGACTTTCTTTTGCCTTTGCTTACGGCAAATTCGGAAAAATATGTCAGCAATGTCAAAACCGAATTGTCACTTTTAAAATGTAAAGAATGTGTGCTTCCCGTTACTGTCAACAATGCAGAATATGATAATACTTATGTATGCTCGCCTTTTACCCGATATGTCACCTACGCAAGTGAGGAGCTTCGATTTTTACAAAGCCCTTACCTGGAGAAAATGTTATCCTGTTTTTTAAAAGTTTATGGAAGATTTTTAAAACTTGGAAACATCAATCGGGCGGCATGCATCAATAACTGGTTGCTATCGACAAATCTTTATCCTTATTTGGATGGTATTTCTATAAAAGATGTCCTTGATTATTTTACAACAAGTTTTTCAAAGCATGCTATTATGTTTCCTTCCCTTAACCGGCATACAAATGGCAAATTAATGGAAGAGTTGCAAAGCGAGGGGTGCAGGCTGATTCCTGCCCGCAAGGTATTCATCTTTGATAAGGAATGTAAAGATTTTACCAATACGCGCCAGACTCAGGTGGATTTTGCGCTGTTGGAGGAAACGCCTTACCAGATTATTTTTCACGATGAATTTACTGAAAACGACTATGAGAGGATCCTTGAGCTATATTACCTTCTGTATATAAACAAATATTCTCATTGCAACCCAAAATTCTCTTTGGATTTCATCAGAATGTGCCATAAAAAAAAGCTGCTGAATTTCCAGGGTTTACGGGGAGAAAATGGCTTGCTCGTCGGGGTGATTGTTTCGTTCCAGCGCAACGGCGTTTTAGCCACACCCTTGATCGGGTATGATACGGCACTTCCCGTAAAGCATGGTTTATTCCGTATATTGACAGCCCTTTCGATGAAGGAAGCATTAGACAAGCAGTTAGTTTTTAACATGAGCGCCGGGGTCTCAGAGTTTAAAAGATGGCGTGGAGGAACAGGGTATATTGAGTACATAGCCGTTTATTACAAGCATTTGCCTGCCTTTCAGCGAATGGTCTGGGGCAGCCTTGATTTGGCGATGAACCGCATCGGTGTGCCTTTATTGGACCGCAATCAATTTTAACTCCGATTGACCGCAATGTTAAAAAAAAATATGATAAAAATTTTCAACCAAGGATCTATTATGCGTTTTTTGACTGGCGTATTTTTATTAATAGCAACTCCATTATTTTTACAAGCACAAACACAGCAAAACCAACCAGATGCATTGGAGTTTAGTTTTCATGCCGCCCGGGGGGATGGATGTTGCAGAAACGACAGAGACTGTGATGACGACCGGGATTGCAGAGACGACAGATGTTGCAGGGACGACAGATGTTGCAGGGACGAAAAAATATGCGTCAGAATTGGAGGTCCGCGCGGTCCCACAGGGCCAACAGGGCCAACAGGGGCAACCGGACGAAGAGGAGAAAAAGGGGACAGAGGGCTAAAAGGGGCAACGGGAGCCACTGGAGCCGCTGGTACACCAGGGACGACCGGGGCAACCGGGGCAACCGGGGCAACGGGGACAGCCGCGACCGATGCTCAGACAGTATTTGGCAGTATGGCTTTGTCAGATCCATCCCCGACCACTTTTGCTTTTTTTCCAGCTAACAGCGGGGATAACTCCTCTGTAGCATTCAACGCGGCAACAACAAATCCATCTCCACCGAGCTTCTTAAACACTTTTCTGGTTCCTGTGACCGGTACGATATCGAACCTGACGGCACGTGTCGATATATCAGCCAGAAATAATGCCGCTCCAGACTTCACCTTTACTGTATATCAGTCCCCTTCGACACTGGGAACTTCCGGCCCCTTAGGGAGTTGGACCGCTACGACCCTTATCGCAAGCACGGGAACATTAACAATGACAGCCGGCACTTCACTGACCGCGTCATTTCAGAATATCGTAAACACACAACCTGTAACTGCCGGCACCTTGCTCACTGTTGTGATAACCGCCAGCGGATTTAATACCGGGGATATTCAACCGGCAAGCTTTTCCTTTTCCTATGTTTATACTCCCTGACGGCTAGAAAGAGGCAAATCATTCAATAAGGAGATGTTATGAAGCAAATAATAAGCATATATGCACTGGCATGCTGCGGATTGTTGAATCCGTTGGTTGCGGCAGAAAACACCAAAGCCCTTACCCCATTAGACAGGCTCATGCAGGGGAATCAGCGATATGTGAATTCAACAACAGTGTGCCATGAGGATTGGACGGCAAAACGGACAGCCGTTTCTGCTGAGCAAAAACCCTTTGCGGTCATTATTGCTTGTTCCGACTCCAGGGTTCCCCCTGAAATTGTTTTTGATCAGGCATTGGGAGATCTATTTGTGGTCCGGATTGCCGGAAATGTGGTCGATGACTTTGCGGTTGGAAGCATTGAATATGGCGTCAATATTCTTGGGGCAAACCTCATAGTGGTCCTTGGCCATTCCAATTGCGGCGCTGTGAGTGCAGCTTTGTATGGTAAAAAATTTGACAACCATATACAGGAGGTCATTACAGCGATTCAACCAGCCATTGAGTCCATTAAAGGAGCTTCAGGAAATCTCCTAGAGAAGGCAACAAAGGCAAATATCGTCGCTGTCGCAAAAAAATTGAAAACTTCAAAACCTCTTCTCAGTAAGTTGGTCGAGCAGGGAAAAGTGACGATTATCGGAGGATATTACGAACTCGATTCGGGAAAAGTGGAATATCTCGAGAAATTTTGAAAGGGTATACACATTGTGAATAAGTTTTTTTCGTGCCAGGTTCTTGCCCGAAGGTTATTACCCATAAGTATAGACTTTAATTCAACACGAAGGCACAAAGTTACCAAGACACTAAGGAGAAAGGGTCTGATGGCAAAATTTCTTTGTTTCTTTGAGGCTTCGTGCCTTTGTGTTGAATTTATTATAGATAACGTTTAAAAAAGTTTTTGCTTACTTATTGAAAGGGTATACATGGCAAATGCGGAAAAAATAGATCCCGTCTGTGGTATGGAGGTGTCTTCCGGTTCATTTACAAGTAACTATCAAGGCAGAATTTTTTTCTTTTGCAGCCCCCATTGCCAAAGGCGATTTGAAAAAGATCCGGCAAGTTTTTTGAAAGACAGAGCAGGAGAAGAGGACGCTTCCGGGTTAACCGAATACCACTGTCCTATGCATCCCCAAATTGTTCAGGACCATCCCGGCAATTGCCCCATTTGCGGGATGAGATTGGAGGGGAATACAGTCGTAAACGACCCTGAATACCGCCAATTGATAAAACGTATGTGGGTCGCAATTGTTCTTACTCTCTTCGTAGTTGGTCTTGCTATGGGGCCGATGATTCCTTTTGCGGGGCAATTTCTTTCTCCCGGATGGTTCGCCTGGATTCAGTTTTTTTTAACTACGCCGGTGGTGCTTTGGTGCGGGCTCATTTTTTTTGAAAGGGCGTATCATTCTATAGCAAATCGCCACCTGAACATGTTCACTTTGATTGCCATAGGGGTTGGCGCTGCATACCTTTACAGTGCCGCTGTATTATTTTTTCCGGAATTTTTTATTTTTTCGCAAAAGGGGGAGGTTCCCGTCTATTTTGAATCGGCAGCAGTGATTACCGTCCTTGTTCTGATTGGTCAGGTTTTAGAATCAAAAGCGACAACAAGGACGAGTCAAGCGCTGAAAGCCTTGATGGGAAGGTCTGCTAAATCGGCTTTTGTTGTGCGTGATGGAAAAGAAATGGAAGTGGCCATTCATTTTGTCCGCGCGGGAGATATCCTGCATGTCCGGCCGGGAGACAATGTGCCGGTCGACGGGAAGATCGTTGAAGGGCAAAGCGCGGTCGATGAGTCGATGGTGACAGGGGAGCCGCTCCCCGTTGAAAAGTCGATTGGCGCTACAGTCATAGGGGGGACGATCAACCAGAAGGGAAGTTTTCTCATGCGTGCGGAGAAAGTCGGACGGGATACTCTCCTTTCGAAAATTGTGCAAATGGTCGCAAACGCGCAAAGAAGCAGGGCGCCCATCCAACATGCTGCTGACCAAATTTCAGCCGTTTTTGTTCCGGTTGTGATTTTTATTTCCTTTCTTACATGGCTGTTTTGGGGCCTCATTGGGGAATCGTTCGGGTTTGGCTTCATTAACGCGATCGCTGTTTTAATTATCGCCTGTCCTTGTGCTTTGGGGCTGGCTACGTCGATGTCAATGACTGTCGGAATGGGAAAAGGGGCTGAGAATGGCATTTTAATCAAAAATGGAGAAAGCTTAGAAAAGCTCGAACAAGTCAATATATTGATCGTAGACAAAACAGGCACATTGACTGAAGGCAAGCCCAAATTAGTTCAGGTTATTTCTACCGGCACATATTCCGAAAATGATCTGGTCCGCATCGCAGCCTCTGTCGAGCAAAATAGCGAACATCCCCTTGCAGCCACTATTATTCAGGCAGCCGCGGATAAACAGCTGACAATTCCCAAAGCGGACCGTTTTATGTCCATGACAGGAGGCGGAATACAGGCAGAGGTGGAAAATCGGAAGATCATCATAGGCAGTATCAGCCTTTTACAGGAAAAGAACATCGATGTGACAAATGGGCAAGATCTGACTGCAAGTTTGGTACCCTTAGGGTCAACTGTTGTCTTGATAGCCATTGACAACAAGATGGAAGGGATATTTGCGGTCAGCGATCCTATAAAAGAATCGGCTGCTCCAGCTATTCAAAAACTGCATGAATATAAGCTAAAAATCATGATGCTCTCCGGGGATAATCCAAAAGCTGCCGCCTTAGTGGCTAAAAAGTTAAAAATAGATGAGGTGCAGGCAGGCTTAGGGCCTGCAGGCAAACTGGAAATTGTGAAACAACAAATGAAAGCCGGTTTTGTGATAGCCATGGCCGGCGACGGGATCAACGATGCGCCTGCTTTGGCCGCAGCCGATGTCGGGCTGGCCATGGGAAATGGGACAGGCATTGCCATGGAAAGTGCCGATGTGACCCTTGTGAAAGGGGATTTGATGGGCATAGTCAAAGCCTTTCATTTAAGCCGCGCCATGATGCGCAACATTCGGCAAAACCTGTGGTTTGCCTTTATCTATAACGCACTTGGCATCCCCATTGCCGCAGGTGTGCTCTATCCTTTCACAGGAGTGCTGCTCAGCCCCGTTATTGCAGCGCTTGCCATGACGTTCAGTTCTTTGTCCGTGATCATAAATGCGCTGCGGTTGAAGAGCCTTAAGTTGTAGATAACAGGGTCTTAAAGACGATCATAATCGCTGATTTTAAATATAGCATTTTTTATTTGCAAACGGGAGGCGAGGCGCCTTACTTCTCCTTCTGTTATGTATTTTGAATGGCTTACGTCTAAAGTGCTTAAGTTACTTAAGTCAGGAAAGTTTTGTAAGCCAATATCTGTTATGTTTGTATCTACTAAACATAAAGTATTCAAGTTACTAAGGGGGGCCAGATCTTTTATGCAGGCATCTGACAATTTTTTACAAAGAGAGATGTTCAAAGCACGCAAGTTGCTAAGAGGGGCCAGATCTTTTATGCAAGCATTAGACAGTTGTGAACAGAAAAACACTTCTAAAATATGCAAATGAGTAAGAGAAGGAACAAGATTTTTAAGAATAGTGTCTGTTAGATTGGAGCACTGGCTTAAGTTCAAAGTTTGAAGGTGATTAGGAAAAGGTAGGGTTAATTGACTTAAGTCAGCATAGTAGCAGCCACTTAGATTTAAATCTTTCAATTGCTCAAGAAATGCAAGATTGGTCAGCCCGCTACCTTGCACTTGACGGCAGTCAGCTAAGTTCAATTCTTGCAATTCGATAAGGGTAGTGAGATTATTCAGGCCATCATCTGACAATATGCTGCAATTAGATAAGTCCAATTCTTGTAATTTTGTGAGAGCAGTCAGGCTTTTTAGACCGTCATTTGTCACATGAGAGTTGTGCAAATCGAGTTTTATAAGAGAAGTCAGTTCCTCCAGGCCGCTACCTGTCAGTCTACAGTGCTTTAAAATCAAGGATCGCAGTTGAGTAAGAGATGCAAGCTGTTTTAAGCCAGTATCAGTCAGCTGTGAATACGGCCATAATGCACCAGATAAATCCAATGTACGCAACTCTGTAAGAAAGGTAAGGCTTTTTAGGCCGGCATCTGTCAGTCTATAACACCCATCTAAATTTAAGGAATGCAACCGGGTACAGCATGTCAGTTTTTCAATGGCCTTATCGGTAAAGTTACTACCGTTGGTTAATCTTAAATCTCGCAGTTGTGCGAGTGAAGCCAAGGGTTGCAGATCGTCATCTGTCAATCCTATAGAATGACTCAAATCCAAAGTTTCGAGCAGAGTAAGAGAAGCTAAATGAGTTAAATTAGACCCTGATAGTCCACATCTTGTTAAGTTAAGCTCTTTTAAAGGAAGAGCAGTAATAAACTTTAGGCCCTCGCCTGACAGTCCATAACAACTTTCTAAGTGTAAGACTTGCAGTTTAGCAAGGGAGCTTAAGGGTTTTAGGTCTTCGTCAGTAACTCGCCCAAGACAACCATTAAAACTTAAGGTATGCAAAGGCAGCGCAGTAAGATGTTTTATAATCTCACCTGTAATCTCACCTGGCAAAGATGGGCACCCCTCCAGATCCAGATGTAGGATTTGTAGCTGAGCTAGAGAAGTAAGATATTCTTTAAGGCCTTCATTTGTCAATTGCCTGCATTTTATTAACTTTAATGATTCCAGTTGCGTCAAAGAAGCCAGATGTTTCAGACCGGCATCTGTCACCTGATTACAGTCGCTTAAATGTAAATTTTTGAGTTTTGTAAGGGAGCTAAGGAGTTTTATGCCATTATCTGTCAAATTCTTACATCCGACGAGATTTAACGTGCGTAAGTCAGACGCACTTGTAACAAGGTTTTCTAACTCTTGATCTGTAATGTTGTGATAGGTGATTTCACGCCGTCTGCCTTGATATGCGCGGAAATTGGTATTCATTGTCTTTGAAGTTTGTGACAAAGCAACCTGTTCTCCCGGTTCAAGAAATGCATGCAAGCCTATAGTGACGTCGCGTACTTCCGATGATTCCACTCTAGACAGTTCAGCAGTTCGCGGAGTCTGTTTCTTTGAGGGAGTTGGATCAGTTATCAGTTTTTCTGGTTCTGGCTCAGTTTCAGCTGTTTCAGGTGGTTTTGGTGTGCCTTCATGTGCAGCGTTTTCTTCTTTTCTTTGCATATTTAGTGTAGGGGGAGGATTTGTATCCAATAGTTGCTCTTCAGTTTTTTTTGCCGCTGCTTCAGGTAATTTTGGTACTTTTGCCTGAGTTTGTGTGATTTCCTTTGGCTTATTGAATAGTGCATCTAATGCAACTCCACCGACATCTCGCCCTGTAGAGGGAGGTTGTATCGAAAAACGATTGGCTTGCCGATAAATACATTTTCCAATGAGTGCAATGGCAGGTAAGATAATTGTTGCAATCATGGCGCCTTTGATGACATACCCGAAATAAGTGGAAAAATTTTTTTTTCCTGCAGGAGTGTCATCCGTTACTTCAATATCATTGTTCTTGACATTGACAATGTGTACGCTATGTTGGCCAAAGTTAAATAATTGATCGCACCGGCGCAAGTGGTGGTATTTTTCATGAGGAATGCTTGTCTGGTTATTCGAAATCGGAGTAAAAAAATTAAAATCTGACATAACAACTCCATAATTAAATTAATTATTTTATTTTAATATTATGGTGTGTAATTAACTTTATATTATCATGATTTTATATATAGTAAAAGTAAATTATACCGAAGGTGGTTCAAAAGTTGGGATTTTGACAAGGAGGCTGCTCAAAATTTTTCGTCTGGAGCGAGGGACCATTGCCTATGGCAAGGCACGAGTGAAGACAAAAATTTTGATGCAAAGCCGACGCCGTCAAAAACCAATTTTTGAATCACGTTCGGTATATATAGGGTAGCTGGGAGCGTCTAGCCCTGGCATCTATACATTAAGAAGTGCTAGCGTATATGCACGGTCAAGACACATATTAAGATTGCTACTATGTAGCAAGATTGCACTTCAAATACTTTTCCATCGCTAACAGTTGATTTAATAACCAAACGTCAGTATACTGATTTTTAGAGCAACTAAACGTCAGCGAGGTAGCATGTCGTATCAGCATATTTCCAGAAATTACTGGCAGCAACGCATTATCGATGCCTGGAAGCGGCGTTCAGTCATTTGGTTATCCGGTGTAAGGCGTGCCGGAAAAACCATGCTGTGCAAGAGCCTTTCTGCTATTGAATACTTTGATTGTGAATTACCCAGAATTCGACAAATGTTGGAAGACCCAGAATCTTTTTTAAAACTTCACTCCGGAAAATCAATCGTTTTGGATGAAATCCATCGCCTGAATAACCCTTCGGAACTGTTAAAAATAGCAGCCGATCACTTCCCCGAAACCAAAATCATAGCAACTGGCTCATCCACGCTCGAGGCTTCGTCCAAATTTAAAGACACATTAACGGGCAGAAGAGAGAGAATATGGCTTACACCAATGCTTGTAGAGGAGGGAAAGGCCTTTGGAAATGCAAGTCTCGAGCATCGGTTTTTATTTGGGGGGCTGCCGCCATTTTTTCTTGAGTCACAAGTTCCGGAAAGAGATTTTCAGGATTGGATCGATTCTTATTGGGCAAAAGATATTCAGGAGCTCTATCGCTTGGAAAAACGATATTCTTTTCAAAGATTTCTTGAGCTTCTCTTAAGCCAAAGCGGCAGTATATTTGAAGCGACCAGATTTACATCGCCTTGTGAAGTCAGCCGAAATACAATTGCAAATTACTTAAGCGTTTTAGAGGCCACGTACGTTGCACATGTAGTGCGGCCATTCAATACCCATCGTTCTAATGAAATTGTCTCTGCACCTAAAGTTTACGGTTTTGATACCGGTTTTGTGTGTTATTACAAAGGTTGGTTGAACATCAGGAAAGATGATCTTGGCATTCTTTGGGAACATATTGTTTTGAATGAACTTCAAGGTCAATTACAGACAAAAGATATTCGTTATTGGCGCGATAAACAAGATCATGAGCTTGATTTTATCTTATTGCCCGCACGTAATGCCCATCCTGTTGTGGTCGAATGCAAATGGAAAGCCGCAAGTTTTGATCCAGTCAACTTAAAGAGATTTCGTCACTATTATCCTGAGGGGGATAATTTTGTTGTTGCTGCAGATGTCGATATGACCTTTCAACGCCAGTATGACAAAATTAACGTTACATTTATTGGCTTATCCAAACTCGTTGAATGCCTGAATTCGCAAGCTTAATGGGTCGGAAGCCGTCAGGAGTCAAATTCTTGAAAGGTACAGAAATGGGTTCGCCAAAGCGATTATCGTATTGTGTATAGCATCCATGACCAAAAGCTGCTTGGGCTCGTCGTTCGTATTGTGCATCGGCGTGAAGTTTGCAAGAAAAAACACGCTGGATAATCAACTCCATTTATGTTATCTGTAAAGTAATCTATTGTAGAAATTTTTTTAGAAAAAAGGAGCGGCAATGGAGTACAGACAGCTGGGAAAAAGCGGATTAAAAGTGCCGGTCTTAAGCTTTGGAACGGCGACTTTTGGGGGAAAGGGAGAGTTTTTTCACGCATGGGGCCAGACGGACGTGAATCAGGCCACTCGCATGATCGATATCTGTCTGGACCATGGGGCGGTATTGTTTGATTCGGCAGACTTGTATTCCTATGGAGCTGCAGAAGAGATTTTAGGGGCTGCAATCAAGGGGCGGCGCGATAAGGTTTTACTCTCGACGAAAGCGACCTTCCGGTTTAGCGAGAAAGACCCAAATGATGCAGGCTCATCGCGCCACCATCTGATCAATGCCGTTGAGGGAAGTTTACGACGGCTAGGGACAGATTACATCGATCTGTTTCAGTTGCACGGGTTTGATGCCATCACTCCAGTGGAAGAGACATTGCGGACACTGGACCGCTTTGTGCAAACGGGAAAAATCCGCTATATTGGATGTTCCAATTTTTCCGGTTGGCATTTGATGAAATCTCTTTCTGTATCGGACAGAGAGGGGCTGGAGCGTTATGTCGCCTATCAGGGATATTACTCCTTGATTGGCAGAGATTATGAGACGGAACTGATGCCCCTGGCGATCGACCAGGGAATTGGCTTATTAGTGTGGAGCCCGCTTGGATGGGGAAGATTGACAGGAAAAATCAGCCGCCAGCACCCATCCCCGCCGCAGGTCAGCCGTTTACACGCCACTTCCGATTCCGGCCCTCCCGTGGAGAATGAATATGTATTTAAGGTCGTAGATGCACTTCTTGAAATTGCCAATGAAACGGGTAAGAGTGTAGCACAGATCGCCATTAACTGGTTGCTGCAAAGACCAACTGTGGCGAACGTGATCATAGGAGCCCGCAACGAAGAGCAGTTAAAAGATAATCTTGGAGCCGCAGAGTGGAATTTGAGCCAAACCCAAGTAGCAAAACTCGATAAGGCAAGTCAAAGACCGGTTCCTTATCCCTATTGGCACCAGCAAGGTTTTAGTGAATTGAACCCGCCTCCGGTGAATTATTACTAGACTTAAGGAACTTGTTCAATATCTTTCTAATTATTAAATAACTACCACAGAGCCCACAGAAAGCACAGAGAGGGTGTTTTGACTCTGTTTCCGGTAAATTATTACTAGGCTTAAGGAACTTGTTCAATATCTTTCTAATTATTAAATAACTACCACAGAGCCCACAGAAAGCACAGAGAGGGTGTTTTGACTCTGTTTCCGGTAAATTATTACTAGGCTTAAGGAGCCTGTTCAATATCTTTCTAATTATTAAATAACTACCACAGAGCCCACAGAAAACACGAGAGAAGGTGTTTTGACTCTGTGTTTTCTGTGGGCTCTGTGGTAGTTTAATGATTAATGAGGTAGTTTAATGATTAATGAATCGCCATTTTTGAACTTTGGGACTAGCTGCAAAGAACCTTTGCAGCTGATTCATGAATTCGGCATTCAAGCGGCTCTGCAGAAATTTTTTCTCCATCGGCAGTGACGATCGTGTCTTTGTTGAGCCCTTCGATTTTAATCCATTTTGTTTTAAATTGCATTACAGATGGATGTTTTGTCCAAAAGCCCCATTCGAGTGTCGCAAATAATGCCAACCTGGTCAATCTCCATATTTCGCCAATCACGATGACATGAAGGTATCCATCGTTGATCTTTGCTCCCGGAGCGGTATGAGCATTGTAGGAACAGTGCGAGGTGTTTGCCACCATGATCATCGCAAACTTGCCGGACAATGTTTTTGTGTTTCCTTGAGTAGGGGAGCTATCGCCTTCCGGTAAGTAGCGGAGCGTTGCCGGGTAAGCCTTATTATGCCAAACGTTTTCAATAGCTCCCAGAATAAATCTATATTCACCAAGGTAAGCCTTGCCTTTCCACCGTTCCGATTTGATATCGGTGTCTGCCACCATCCCTAAAGTGACAGCTAAAAAAATTCATGTTGCTTTCCTTGCCCTGTTTTACCTCAAACAGATCCATGGTCTTTGTAGCTGATGAAGCGGTCATTTTTGCTGCTTCCTCGACACTATACTTACGTCTTGCATGAAAGTGTAAACTTTTAGCAAGGCCATTTCCGCTGCCGACAGGAATGATTCCAATGGCGATGATTTTTATTGCATTTTTTATATATAGGTTTTCACTTAAACCTTTGATCATTTCGGCAAGTGTTCCATCTCCTCCAAAGGCAATCATGTGTGTATACCTGGTAATATCTCTGTCATTTTTCAAGAGTTCTGTGCATTGGCCTTTATGTCTCGTGTGTATTACGTCATAAAGAACACGTAAGTTACTCCATATGGGTTCTATGATCTCTCTAAAGATTTGGGGCGCTTTTCCCGAACCGCTGCAAGGGTTGATGACAGCAAGAATATAGGGCGTTGAAGATCCGTATTTGAAGTCAAAGCCGGCACATAGTGACATATCGTCCTCCTATAGATGTCTAATGAACACTATCATATTTCTTCATTCTTCATCTATAATTCTGTAATGGGGTGGACGATGAAGCTTATCTGAATAATAATGAGCGAAGGGAACCAGCTCGCGTATGTTAGCCCTTTTAAGCTCGAAGTTTTCAGCCAGATACAGAAAGCGAAGGTTTTCAAAAGAGGCCAGATGCTTTAGTCCCTCCTCTGTCAAACGGCTACAGTTGCTTATATCTAATGTCTGAAGGTTCTTGAGAGAGGCTAGTTGTTGTAGGAGATCATCTGTCACTTCCCCATTAGAGGATAAGTCCAGAAGTTGTAAGCGGGAAAAGCAGGTAAGGTTCATCAACCCATCGCTTGTGAGACGGTTGGAGCTTAAATCTAGAGCTTGCAAGGGAAGCGAGGTAAGCTTCTTTATATTCGCATCGGTTACGCTACAGTAAAATAAATCTAATCGTTGCAGCTGTTTCAAGGAGGATAGAGGGGTAAGATCAGCCCCTTTAAGCCAAAGAAAAGAGTAAGCCAAATGGAGTGAGCGCAACTCCGTAAGCAAAGCAAGATGTTCAAGTACCTCAGGACGTAAATTTTCACAGCGGTTTAATATCAGGCTTTGTAAGTGCTTTAGGGAAGAAAGAGCTTTAAGGCCAGAACCATTAAAATGATTAGAGGATAAATTCAACGTACGCAATTGGGGGAAAAGGGCAAGATCTCTTATTCCCTCATCAGTCAGATTGCGACATCGGCTTAAGTCAAGATCCTGCAGTGGAAGAGAGGCTAATGTTTTTAGGCCGGAATCGGTTAGCTGTGAGAGGGAAAGGTTCAAAGTGTGCATTTTAGTAAAATAAACAAGGCTCTCCAGGCTGTTGTCCTCCAAGTGATTGCCACTTATATTTAACGTGTGCAAACTTTTAAGAGAAGTGAGATGTTTGATGCCGGAACCGGTCAAACCGCAGTCCGCCAGATTGAGTTGTTCCAGCGAAGAAAGATAGGTGAGTGATGTCAGATCGGAATCCTTGCATTTGCAATTTGCCAAATTTAATGTGTGCAGTTCTGTTAGGCATGTGAGATTTGTTATGCCGGCACCTTTCAGACTATGACAGTAGCCGCCTAAATCTAATTCTTTAAGTGAGTGAAGAGAGGTAAGAAATGTAAGATGAATATCATCCAGGTGAATGCAATGGCGTAAATTCAATGTGAGCAAGGGAAGTGAGGTAAGGTGCTGTAAGCCTCTGCCTTGCAGTTGGGGGCATTCATTTATGGTCACATGTTGCAGGGAACGGAGGGAAGACAAGAGTGTTAAATGATCATCTTGCAAGTGGAAATATCTGATTATAGTCAGGCTCTCCAAATTTTTCAGGGCGGTTAGGTACTTTATTCCATCCGGTGACAATTGTGAGCAATCTAAGAGATTCAAGGTACGCAAATTGGGCCTTGTCTTTACCAGTTCTATTAAATCTTTTTCTGTAATCTTGCGATATGTGGCTTGTTTTCGTGTGTTTTGGTATTCTTTGCCTATTTTATTTTGTTCGCTGGAGCTTTTCGATAAAGCTAACTGCTCTTTTGGGGTTAGAAATTCGTTTAACTTATGCGAAATTGGATCGGGTAATCGGGATAATTCATTTCTTTTATTGATCGGGGTAGCTTGCGGGATAGCGAGTTGATCGGTTTTTTTTACTGCAATTGGTATAGGACCTGCGGGCTGGTCCATGTTGTCATGTATAGTCGGTAGCTGAGGCTTTACCGGCTCTGTCTCATTGTCGAGTTTGTCTAATGCAATGTTTGTAACATGATCTGGCTGAGGAGAGGTAAAATGGTTTACTTTTCTATATACACACTTTCCTACGAGGGCAATAGACGGTAAAATCACCGTGGCAATCATAGCAATTTTGCAGGCATAGCCAAGGTAAGTGGAAAAATGCTTTTCTATTGGATTATCGTCGGCGATTTCAATGTCATTGCTTTTAATGCCTGTAATATGCACGCTTCTCTGACCAAAATTAAATAATTGATCGCAGTGGCGCAAGAAGTGGTATTTTTCATGTGTATTTGGTTGATGGCTTGATATCGGAGTGAAAAAATTAGGTTCCATAGGCATAAATAATCTTAGATATGTTTCATACAAAAAAATGATTAATCAATTTAATTAAATTATAACACCTATACATATCGTGAATCAACATTTTGATTTTCAATAAAACTTTCATGCTGTGGTGTAGTAGTAACAGTGATTATTATTGTGAGGAATGGAAAATTTAATGAATCTCAACGATTAGGCCTTGTTGCATAATTCGAGTGTGAGTATAAAACGTTAACGATCAATTATTTACCGCGGAGAGCGCAGAGTACGCAGAGGAAGACAAAAAATGAGTGCATCCTTCACGGCATATCCAGAGCAATGGGGCACTTTTTATTCCCTCTCTGCGTACTCTGCGATCTCTGCGGTTAAATTATTAATAATCAACTAGATAATATACCGAAGGTGGTTCAAAAGTTGGTTTTTGAATCACGTTCGGTATAAATGAGGAATTATGTTAACCCATATTTTTCTTTGGCCATATCGAAAGAACCCTTTTGATAAAAGGCTAGTTGTTTTTCCCTTTGTTGGATTGTCTGAACTTGTTCCTTGTTAAGATTAGACCAATGTTCTTCCACAAAAAAATTCACTAAAGCATGGAGATTATCGCCTGTAAGTTTATGAAGACGCATTTTTTGTTCCCAGGGCATGCTGGGGGTATCAAACCCAAAAAACTTTTCGAAAAATCTCGATCGATCATCTGATTCTAAGCCTTTTAGCACCTGAGTAAAATTAATTTCCTCTATTTTTTCCTGGTTTAAAGCATCGGCATGTTCTTTTTTAAAAAATTTCACTAAAATATTGAGAGTATCTCCTGTGAGCTCATTAAGACGGCTTTTCTCTTGGGGCGTCAGTTGACCCATTCCAAAGAACCGGTACAAAATTATTTGATGTTTATTTGGCGGTGCATTTCTTAAAGCTTCCGGGAAGTTAATCTTTGCGAATTGTTCTTGGTTTAAAGCATTGACATGTTTTTTGTCGAAAAATTGCACTAAAAGATTGAGATTAGAATCTGTAAGCTGATTAAGACGACCTCTTTCTTTTTCTGTCAGGAGGGAATCATCAGCCGTCCCAAAGAAAGCACTAAAATTCAGGTAACCCGAGGTTTCCGATAAGTCTTTCAGTGCCTTAGAGAAGTTAATCTCTGCAATTTGTTCCGGATTTAAAGCATCGACATGTTCTTTTTCACAAAATCGTACCATAGCATCGAGGCCGGCCCCATGTAGACTTTTTAGACGCTTCTTTTGATTGTCTGTTAGTGGCTCACAGAAAGGAGGACCAAAAATTTTTGCGAATGTATTACGGTTCTCTATTCTGAAAGTGCTAAAATCGATATGATCGATATTTTCTTCAGTTAAATCCACTCCTTTGTCCAGGAGCTCTCTAAGCCCTTCATTTGTTAGCGGCTCTTCATTTGTTAGCGGTTTTTTTGGTGTAAACAATGGGGGAGTCAGATCTGAAGCAAGTGGGGTCGAAACGGGTAGTGAGGTCGAAACGGGTAATGAGGGTTCAATGCTCTGAGGTTGCGGCGGCTGATCGCGAGATAGAGTATCTTCATCCTTTATCACTGGAGGTGCAGGAGGGGCATTCGTTTCTAAGGAGTTATTAAGACGTGTATTTTCCGGCTCTGGTGCCCGTGGTTGGTTTTTATCCGATTGTGTTTTAGGGGGTTTTCTTGGACTCACTTCCTGAGTATCAAATTTTTTATTTACAATTGATTCAATTTTTTCAATCACATTTCTTTTTTTTGTGTTTTCTTCCAAATGAATTGATTTATCGACGCCATTTATCCAATGAATGGCACTTTTTCTGTTAAGAAAGAATGATTTATTTTTGTCATCAGTTAATTTAATGGCGACTCCAAAAATGTTAAGAATAAATCCTATGAATTTGTTGTATCCTTTAATTCCTTTCTCAGGAGAAGGGATGTTGGGAATAGCAATATCAAAACGATTTTCGTTATGGAGATTCTTTGTGATTTTCATAATAAATCCTCTATGTTCATTAGCTTATTTTAATTAATTAAATAAATAACTCTATATACATAATTATGCAAATCTATGATTTAAAAAGGAATCAAAATCTCTATATCGAAGTTATTTATGATAGCGCGATCCTTTCGCAATCTCAAACCCCCGATAGATTTGTTCGATGAGCAGTAATCTCGTCATTTGATGAGTAAATGTCATGGGGGATAAGCTGATGAGCGGATATTTTTTGAGGAGAGGCGACAGGCCGTCTGGTCCCCCAATGATGAAAGACAAACGAGACCCATATTCTTCGAGTTGACTGATCAAAAATTGAGAAAACTGTTCACTCGTAAATTGCGGGCCTGCAGGGTCCAGGCAGATGATATTTGATTCTTTGAGGCTCAAGTCCAATAATTGCTCTTCCGTTTTTGTCCAGATAAATTCAAATTGGGCAATTGGTTTTAGCCGTTTCAGATATTCATTTACCCCTTCGTCAAGCCACGATTCTTTTGTTTTCCCAACTGAGAGGATCCGAATTTTGTACATAGAAATTATCGATGTTGTTTCATGACGGCCTGGATGGTCCGTTTTTCATCGCGGGCTTTCTCTGATTCCCGTTTGTCATGCAACTTTTTCCCTCTGGCAATGGCGATCTTGATTTTAGCTATCCCATTTTTCAGGTAAATTCCCAAAGGAACAATCGTAAGTCCCTTCTCTTGCGTTGCAATGCGCAATTTTTCAATTTCGCGCTTATGCAACAACAGCTTTCTGTCGCGCTTTTCTACATGATTGTGCACATTGCCATAACGGTAATGGGCAATATGGCATCCGATCAGCCAGATTTCATGATCGATTACCCTGACATAAGATTCCTGAAGGCTTCCGCCATTATCCCGCAAAGACTTAATCTCGGTGCCTTGCAAAACAAGTCCGGCTTCAAATGTATCGAGGATCTCAAAGTTGAAGGAAGCTCGTCTGTTGGAAACTAAATCGTTGCTGTGTTTTGTGTTCATGGATAGTTCTTGTTTTTATTCTCACATTGTATCATAAGTAACGCCTATAAGGAAAGAGCAAATATGACATTGAGCTGTGCTTTATGCAATACATCAGTTGCCGGGCATGCAATAACAGAAGGGGCCCATACGTTTTGTTGTATAGGTTGCCATGCGGTCTTTGGGATTCTTGCCGCTCAAAACCAATTGCACCTCTTTGAGCAGCACCCCATCTTTTTACAGGCTGTCCAGTGTGGTCTGATTTCAAACCCGGACCTGCTGGAGCAGATACAAAAACAAAAACAGCAAGTCAAAGAAGAGGAAAGACAAAAGTGTTATTTCGAAATTGGGGGGATGTGGTGTCCCTCCTGTGCCGAGATCATTCGTCTGATCCTTTTGCAAAGACAAGGAATTGTCAACGCTACGATCGATTATGCCACCGATCTGGCGTCGATAGAATATTCCCCTAGATATTTTTCAAAAGAACAAATATTTGGTGTTATTGCAGGATTAGGCTATTGCCCCAAAGAGTGGGATGACGGCAAGCACAATCCTGTAAGCAAGGACTTGAATTTACGCTTTGGGGTTGCAGCGTTTTTTGCATTGAATGCGATGATGTTTGCCTATCCACTCTATGCAACGTACTTTCATTATGATGGAGAGGGTTATGGCAATTTATTTGCCTGGGCCTCATTTTTTTCGACGCTTCCTGTAGTTTTTTATAGTGCCGCTCCTATCTGGAAACGCTTTGTTTTAAGTTTATCCACAGGTTTTTATGGGATGGAAGCGTTGATAGCCATTGGGGTATGGTCGGCATTTGGACTTTCCCTTCATGAGCTGTTAACAGGGGGAAATCAATGTTATTTTGATTCGATGTCCGTAATCATTGTTTTTGCATTGCTGGGGAAAATCATCGAAAATAAAGCAAAATTTTCAGCGAAAGAGTCTTTGATCCGTTTAGCAAGATCGGCTCCGAGAAAAGCCCGAAAACGTTTTGAGGATGGTAATGTCCTGTTTGTACCTGTCAAAGAAGTCTCGAAAGGGGATATTCTTGTGGCATTGACAGGAGAAAAATTAGCTCTTGACGGAGTCGTAATGACAGGAAAAGCAGCTGTAGATGAATCATTGATGACAGGGGAGGCCGTTCCCGTCAACAAGCAAGTGCGCGATTTTCTATTAGGGGGGACGCTTATTGTTCAGGGATCTGTCGAATATAGAGTGGCAAATGGTCCGGATGAAACAGCCCTCCATAAAATCATCGAAATGGTAGAAAAAGATATTGGAAATAAAACCGTATATGTGAGGGCGGCAGACGCAATTGTCCAGTGGTTTGTTCCCTGTGTCATTGCGATCGCAGCCTTTACAGCAGTTTGCTATTGGTTTTTCCCAGGCCCCAATGACTTGCATCCAATTGCAACGGGAATCATGAGAGCCCTCTCGGTCTTGCTGATCTCTTGCCCCTGTGCAATCGGCATTGCGGCCCCGGCTGCAGAATCTTATCTTTTATATGGTCTTTCTTCTCTTGGGGTCATTGTGAGAAATCGGGGCTCATTGCGATTTTTAGGGAAGGAAGACGTGATCGTATTTGATAAGACAGGGACCGTGACAGAAGGAAAATTCCATGTCAAATCCGGTATCGGGAATTTAACGGCAAAGGAAAAAGCAGCGCTATTTCTTTTGACCAGGCATTCCATCCACCCCATTTCTGTGGCCATTGCACATGCGCTTGAGAGCACTTGCATTCAACAGGATCAGTCGGTCCATCAGATAGAGGAAGTCATTGGTTATGGTGTAAAAGGGGTCATTGACGGTATTGACTATTCATTGGGTTCGGACCTCCTGATGAAACAACAAGAGATCTGCTTACCCCTGGATGGCGGACAAAAAGCAGCCTGTACTCTCGTATATTTTGCCGGATCTGGAAAAGTGATCACAACACTCCACTTGATGGATCGGGTTCGCCCGGAAGTTGTAGGGGTAGTGCAAGCCTTAAAACCCGCCAGGACAGTATTGCTGTCGGGCGATTCGGAAGATAATGTCTCAACTGTGGCAAAAGCCTGCGGATTTGATGCGTGGCAGTCGAGATCCCATCCTTTAGAAAAAAGGGAATATATCGAAAGGGAGAAAAAAAAGGGGAACATCGTATGCATGTTGGGGGATGGAATGAATGATGCTGCTGCATTGACGGCTTCCCATTTGGGGATTTCCGTGGTGTCGGCTGCCGATATGTCGGTTCAGGTGTCCGACCTGTTGCTGACGCTTGAGAGTTTGGAGGTCATTCCCCGCATCCGGGCCCTTGCAATTAAGGGAAAAAAAATTGTGCGGCAAAACTTATTCTGGGCCTTTTTCTACAATATTTTCGGTATCTTGTTAGCAGCCTTTGGAGTCCTTTCGCCGATTTTTGCCGCGTTTGCCATGTCGATAAGCAGTGTCATCGTTTTATTTAATGCCCGCAGGTTGCTTTTAATTCAACACAAAGGCACGAAGACACGAAGACTCTAAGAGGAAAGGGTCTGAGAGCAAAATTTCTTTATTTCTTTGTGACTTCGTGTCTTTGTGTTGAATTTATTATAGATCATGAAACACCTTCGGTATATTTTCATTTTTGTCAAACTAGAATTATTATCTCAACTATGGTATAGTAACAGCCAGGGATGAGGTCTATTGAAACATATTGGAAGAAGGTTTTCATGAATCGAACAAAAATTGTTTGTACAATTGGTCCGGCGGTCAATACGGTAAATAGCATTGAGGATCTGGTGAATGCCGGAATGAGCATCGCCAGGCTAAATTTCAGCCATGGCACGCATAAAGAGCATCTTGAGAGCATTCGAATGATCAAGGAAGTTCGGGCTAAATTAGATCGGCCCGTTGCCATCATGCTGGATACTAAGGGCTCGGAAATTCGTCTTGGTAAAGTGAAAGATAATAGCTTCATATTAAAGACCGGACAAAGGTGGCTTCTTGTCGGCGAAGAGATCGTGGGAGATGAGAGCTCTGTAACTGTCAATCCGGCATTTGTGCTTGAGAGGCTGACCCCTGGAATGTGTGTACTTTTTGATGACGGATATATCTCATCGCATGTGATTGAAAAAACGGAGAAAGGGGTTCTTGTCGAGATCGACAATGGCGGATTGATCAGATCGGGAAAAGGGGTCAACGTTCCGAACAGTTCGCTCGGTCTTCCCGGATTTACTGCACAAGACGAGGAGGACATTCGCTTTGGATGCCGCGAGGGTGTTGATTTGATTGCCGCCTCCTTTGTCCGTTCTGCTGATCATGTTCTTGCAATTAAACGCCTGCTGGCGGAAGAAAAGCGCAGCGAAATTCTTGTGATTGCAAAAATTGAAAATAGCGAAGGGGTTCAAAATTTTGACAGCATCGTGCAGGTGGCTGATGGAATTATGATTGCGAGAGGGGACTTAGGGGTAGAGGTCCCGTTAAGCCAGGTGCCCCGTCTGCAAAAAATGATGATCCGCAAGTCATATCTGGCCGGCAAGCCATCCGTGACTGCTACACAAATGCTCGAATCGATGATCAATAATCCAAGGCCGACAAGGGCAGAGGCATCGGATGTCGCCAACGCGATTTATGATAGCACCTCTGCTGTCATGCTTTCCGGAGAAACGGCTATCGGACGCTATCCTTTGGAAACAGTACGAACGATGTGCGGCATTATCCAAGAGGCGGAATTGGATATCGACTATCAAGATTTTTTTGCCTTGCATACAGGCATAGTGTATCACGATGTGCCTTCTGCGCTGACTTTAGCTGCAGTGAAAACTTCCTACAGTTCCAACGCCAAAGCAATATTTGTTTTTACCAATAGCGGATTGACTGCACGTCTGGTTTCCCGTTTGCGTCCCAAAATGCCGATCATCGCCCTGACTCCAAATGAACATAGCTATCATCAAATGGCTTTTAACTGGGGAGTCATTCCCATTTTCAGAAAAGGGTGCCACACCATTGCAGAAGGGTTTAATGAGATTTGCAAATTTTCTTTGGAAAAAAACTATGTAAGTAATGGAGACCTCGTTGTCATCACTGCCGGAGCTCCTTTTGGTGTCTCCGGAACGACCAATATGATGATGGTAGAGAATATCGGAAATGTTTTGGTCAGGGGAGAGAAAGGGGTGGGCCGGCAGATCTATGGAAATATCTCCATGGTCCTTTCTGCAGAAGCAAAAAAACCCTATGAAGTGCGAAACCATCTTCTTGTATTGACAAGGTGCGATGAATCTTATTTGCCGCTAATCCAGGAATCGACCGGAATCATTTTACAAAATCATATCGATGATATCGAATCGGAAGAATATTTGATCCAGATTGCTCAAAAACTTTCTAAAACTGCTATTGTTCGGGCAGATGCCGCTGTGCAGATCTTAAAAGAGAGGCAATTAGTGACGATTGATCCTGTGCGAAATTTGGTGTATAAAGGAGTGGTGATTTAACAATGGTTAGCGAAATCCTGCAACAATACCGTCAGTCAATCGAGCAGGAGGAGGCTTTGCGGTTTCATCCAAAGGCTTCCCTTTCTGCCGGTCATCGCCGCTATTTTGGGCGGGAAGATGATCATCGTTTACCTTACAAACGCGATGTCGACAGGATTGTCCATTCAAAGGCCTATGCGCGTTATATCGACAAAACGCAAGTAGCCTATCTCGTTGAAAATGATCATATTACCCATAGAAGCCTTCATGTCCAGCTGGTGAGTAATTTTGCAAGGGGAATTGCAGAAACCCTCCGGTTAAATGTCGATCTTGTGGAAGCCATAGCTTTAGGTCACGATGTCGGTCATCCTCCCTTTGGCCATGAAGGGGAAAACTATTTATCTGAAATTTCTAAAAAATATGAAAATCAGTCGTTTGCGCATCCTTTACAATCCTGCCGCCTCTTTTCCGTCATCGAACCGTTAAATCTTGGGCTGACGGTGTATGATGGTTTTTTATGCCATGACGGGGCAATGAATGGCAGAAGGATCGCCCCCAAGTTTAACAAAACGTGGGATATCCATTTTGCAGAAAAAGAGCAAAAGCGAACAAATCCGGAAATAAATATCATTCCAGGAACTTTAGAAGGGTGTTTGGTCAAAATATGCGATACGATGAGCTATGTCGGCCGCGATATTGAAGATGCGATCAGTTTACGGATACTGGATCGAAAAGCGGTCCCTAAAACCTGTTTGGGAACAACAAATAGAGAGATTCTTAGCGTATTGGCCCAGGATCTGATTCAACATAGTTATGGGAAAGATTATATTGAAATTTCCGAAGAAGCGTATGAAAGTCTGGCTTTTTTGCGGCAATTTAACTTTACTCACATTTATACACATCCGGTCCTAAAAAAAGAATCGGCAAAAATCCAAAAATGCTATTGCATCTTATTTGAACTGCTTATTAATGATTTTCGTCAAAAAAACCAGGAAAGTTATTTATGGGCCCATTTTCTTCATAATAAACCAGCTACCTACCTTTCGGAAACATCGGATGTGCAAATGGTCATCGACTATATTTCCGGAATGACCGACAGCTATTTTATTCGTACTATCCAAAAATTGATCATCCCCTCTTTAATTGAGTTGTCATAAAATGTTGTTGATCATCGAGACTTCGACAGAAAGAGGTGTTATCGCTTGTATCGACACAGAAAGGGTCATATTCCATTCGGAGCTGCCCGTTGGTTTGCATAGTTCCAAACACCTGCTTCCTGAGTTGATGCAAAAGGTAAAGCAGTCAGCCGTTGACATCAAATCATGTTCCGGTATCGTCATTGGGGTAGGTCCCGGCTCATATACAGGCATACGGGTTGGTGCCACGGTTGCCAAGACTCTTTCCTTTGTTCTGAAGATTCCGTTGATTGCCATTAACACTCTTATGACTTTTGCTCCATCGGTCAATGGGAAATTTGCCGCTGTTATTGACGCCAGGATTGGAGGCGTATATTTTCAAACGGGAGTCAAAGAAGGGGAAGAGACTGTTTTTTTTGAGGGCCCCCAAGTTCTCACTCTCGATAAGGCAGCAGAAGCTTTAGTCGATATCCCGCATCTGGTGACCCCTTCGATGGAATTGCTACGAGTAAAGTTAGAAAAGGCAAGACTGGGAGTTGAGGGGAAGCATGCAGCTAAAGAAGAGTGGTCGTGGGAAGAATGTTACCCTTCAGCCATGCAAATGGCCTCTTTTGGCCGGAAAAAATTGCTTACCGGAGAGGTCATTCTCGACAATTCCTTAGAATTGCTTTACATGCGCAAGACGCAAGCCGAAATCGAAAGAGAGGGAATATAGAATTGTTTTCGTGCCCGTGAGCGTGCCCGTGCCCCTGCCCGTATTATTTATCTTTTCCGAATTCTTTATCCCACAAACTAGAAGAATGAATAAAATTCGGAAATGATCGATAAATTCGGGCAAGGGCACCGGCACGCTCACAGGCACGAAAACAATTCTTCATTCACGATTATTCCCTAAATTTTTGTAGCCCCCATCATCATTTGGATATCGGGGTATCCTTTATACTTAGATAAATTCCGGAAAAATCTATTGCGCAATTCATAAGGGATGTTATTGTCTTCGAGGAAAGTAACCGCACGAAAGTTTAAAAGAGTGTTGGTTATCAGATATTGATCATTAGTATCAGAGGCAGAGGTATTTCCATCGGGAGCAAATCGGCCATTCTTATCCAATGCTTTATTGCGCACTCCAAAAGAATAATAAGGGCGCTGCCTGGAATGCCTGATCCAATGGACAAGTGTGGGTACCGAAACGACTCTGGCTAAAAATATCGCCAGATTTTCGAAGTCTTTCTTTTCAGGATTGTGTTCTCTTTCGGTAATTTTGGGACACTCCGGTAAACGAGAATATATTGCCTCAGACCAGGCATAGATCTCATGCCAATGGTCAGTCAGCTTTTGTTGATTGTTAGTGATAAGTTCGGTGTAGTATTCATGTAACATCTCATAATGTACATGGAGGCAATGGTTAAAATAATCCTGCTCGCCTAAAGGCGTTTCGAGAGGGCGCTTCCAATTAGCTTTCTTTTTTACTCCATCTGCGAGAAGATCTTGCATGATTTTTGTCCCTGGACCTCCATTTGCACCAGCTCCAGGTTCTCTTTGGGATGCTATAGGAGATCCGTCTAAGCCCTTTTTAATAATACCATCCGGTTCATTCACACCCAAAAAGTTGATCCAGTGCGCCTGATCAAGACAGGGACCCACATGGGAATAAATGGGATTGTCTTTGGTAATATACTTGAAAAAAGGGATTGCCACCTCTCCTGTAAAAAGATGACCCTCCGCCAAATGACCCTCAATTTCACCTTTAAGTCCAAATACCGCTAATGATAGATAAATCGCCCATCTGATTTTTTCTATATTGTCAGGTGTAACCACCTGCTCTTGCCGTTCATCTCTAAATTTAAGAGTTATAGACTCAAGAACATATTTTACCTGGCCGTTATCGTTTTGGGGCTTTGCTACAACTTTGACATTCGGAAAATCCTCGCGTCCTTTTTTCAATTTACAGTCATCCCAATCCGCTTCCCAAACAGCACGTTCCCCCTCTTTCCTGAAACCTACATTGCCAATCCCATTCAGGAGACAATCGATCAAATTTTCACCGGTCAATTCCAATTTAGGACATTTTGGCCCAAAAGAATCGTAGATTTTTTGTACTTGCCCGCCTGTCAGCCATCGACTGAAGGTTGCAACAAAAAGAGCCTTCGGAATTTGCGGAACCGAAGCCTTAAAGAGACTGATTAAGTAGGGGACTGATTGCCACTGTGTGGTGGGCGGCGGTAGAGTTGCTGTCAATTGCAATGGTTGTCTGGCATATTCTGATACTAAACGTACACGTGCCGCAGACGCTTTTGGAATGCGTAATTTATATATTTGCGTGACTCTTTGACGGAGATCTTTGCCTCCACAAATTTTTTCCGCTGAAAACGGGTGCGGTGTTTCAAGGATCTTTATTTGGAAATGGGCCCATCCTGAAAAGCATCCTTTTGATTGATCTTTGAATGTAAATTTGAATTCACCCGATGGGTTTGTCGTTGTTTGGGATATGCGGGTGGAACACCAAATTAGGGGATACACCATATGGAGTTCCATCGTTCGATTCCCATTTGGTCTTGGCTGCTGGGTGTTACTATTGACATCATCATAATTGAGTGTGCCGCTGAGAGTGTTACTGCCGCTCGATGACTGGTTTCTGCGGGCTTCCACATCGGTATCGGGCACATTAGTAACGCGTGGGCCATAACCCCTTCTTAAAGAATTTAATCCACCTAGCATGACTTGCATATATTACCTCCCTAAAGATTTAAATATACCGAACGTGATTCAAAAATTGGTTTTTGACGGCGTCGGCTTTGCATCAAAATTTTTGTCTTCACTCGTGCCTTGCCATAGGCAATGGTCCCTCGCGCCAGACGAAAAATTTTGAGCAGCCTCCTTGTCAAAATCCCAACTTTTGAACCACCTTCGGTATATGTGGACTTAAACTGGTAAACTAAAGTCCTTTCTTTATTTTACAAATAAAATAATATAAGGAAATATTTTTTGAATGTAAAAGCACAACAAGGCAGTGAGCATTAAAACAATTTATTAAAACACAGAGACATGAAAGAGCAAGAGAGATTTTCTTTTTTGCCGAAAGACGAAAACAAAGATGTGTAATAGCTTCTCTCTGCGTTCTCCGTGCCTCTGTGTTTAAAATATTTATTTTAATGCTCATTACCATGAAAAGCACAATCATTTTCTGGCACTTAAATTCATCAATCCATTATCATCATTCAAAATACATCTCTCTTACCTAATATTTAGGGTGAATATACAATGAGCAAGGACCAAATACCCCCTGA
>JABDCW010000010.1:0-46441 GCA_013287905.1 Chlamydiota bacterium
TGGGCGTTAGGCTGGGGCTACATGCTTTGGCCGTTTCACGGCCATGTTTGCGGTATTGGGGTTAAGCCGCGGAGCGGCAGCAGCATGTAGCCCCAGCCTAACGCCTGGGGTATGAATGCGAAAAATGACCAGCCGCGAAAGCGGCGACAGCCCTCTGTTGATCGTTCATTTTTCACAGCCTCGTAAGGGCGACATAATGAGAAGGTTTGATACGATAAATTAATTTTATAAAAAAATGGGTAATGGTAAGGGCGATGCCCTAGGCTTTTATAATTCAGGGCGATGCCCTGGGAACGAAATCTGAACTATATATGAGTGGTCACAACATCTGGGGTTATTGTAGGCCTTGGTTCTGGTGGTGAAGGAGGAGCTTTCTTAAGATCTGCCTCTTTCTTGAGCCTTTTTTCGTGTTCTTGTTTGAGTGCATCTTTTGCCTGCAAAGACTTAGTAAAAATTTCGTCGATCATTGCCTGAGAGATCTTGATATTTGCCTCAGGTTCCTTAGCCCGCATCGCTACTGTTTCATCAAAGGCTTTGCGACACACTGATTCAGCAAATGTTTTGATTTCGGCAATACTCCATCCATCCATGCTTGAAGATAGTGCTCCAAATGTCAGTCCATCTTCCTTAGGGGCTGGACCAAAAAAAGTTTCTAATAACGATAGTCGCATTTCCTTATCAGGGTTTGGGATGAGAATTTTGGCATCAATTCTTCCTGGTCTCTTAACGGCATCATCTAATTTTTCAGGATAATTTGTGGCCCCAAGCACAAGAATTCTATTCTGGGATGCTGAATCAAGTAATGGTAAAAATGTGGTTCGTATACTTGAATACAGGTCATCATTGGACCCGCCCTTTCCAGAGGGAATAATGCCATCTATTTCATCTATGAAAAGAATGGATATATTGTCGTTAGTCACGGCATCTTTGGCAGCATTCTCAAAACCGGTTCTGATATTTGCGTTGGTCTCTCCGTGCTTACTTGCGTGTACACTTGAATTCATTATATGGAAGGCCACTTTTTTTTTGGTGGCGATTTCTATTTGTTCGGCAAATCTTTTGGCAAAATTGGTTTTTCCGTTTCCGGGAGGACCAAAAAAGAGAATCCCATTGCTTGGACGAACACTGTACTGTTTAGCCAAATTTGGATCTAATAGACAACTTATGATCTGTTGCATTTCATTTTTGAGTTGCTTCATTCCTACAACAGCATCAAACCCTTTCGGATTTCCATCGCTTTCAACAGAGACAACAGTTTCTTCAGGTTTTGTTTTGGTAATGGCTGACTTATCTTTTGAGGCAACTTTATTGGGCAGTGCAATTGGGGTTTTGGTTGAATTTTTGTTAGCCGCAGCACCAGGAATGGAAGATCTGCGGGCTGATGCAGCAGGTGGAATCGCGGTAGCGGCTGCAGTGGATTGATGCTTGGCCTTGCCTAGACTGGATGCTGTTGGTTGGAATAGGCGGGAAGATGTACCAGGTGAAGTCTTGTGATTGGCGACTGTAGTTGTGGTATCGGTAGTGGCTGTAGTCGCTGTAGTTTTGGTGCTTGATGTTGCGGAGTTGGTTGAGTTAGGCGGGGTCTTGGTCATTGGCTTTCTGGGAAGGTCTGAAATTAGATTAACGGGTCCTGAAGGTGCAGTGTCTTGTTTTTTTGACGGTCCGTCTTCTTTTGCGGTTATTGCATCCACTTTTCCTTTTTCAGCAGCTTTTTGTGCCGCCTCAGCAGCTTTTGCTCTTTCTTTGACAGCTTCTGCTGCAACCTGAGCCTGTCGCTCGGCTTCTAATTTTGCAGCCTCGGCTGCTCTTGCTTTATTTTCGGCAGCTTTTGCTTTCTCTTCTGCATCATTTTTTGCATCCTTGGCCTGTTGTCTTAAGGTTTCAATTTCTTTCTTTAAGGTTTCGTTCTCTTTTTTTGCAGACCTGTCTTCCAGGTCATCATCCCCGGCAGCTTTTTTTGCGGGATCTATTTGTGCATTTAATCTGTGAATATGTTGTTCAAGCATATTGGACTGTTGCTTTGCTCTCTTAAGTATTCCGAAGTATCGGCTGAAGATAATATCGATGCGGCCAATAAGAAAAGAAAGAGAGCCATAAGCACATGTGATTTTGTAATTGCGAATCGTCTTTAAGGATGTTTCAATTTCTTGTTTATTTTTCACAAGCCTTTTGATTACAGCCTGAATCTCTTTTTTTGAGTCGGGCTCCTCTTCTTTAATTTTATAGTTTTCTTTGATCAGATTGACAGCCCGGTAATATTGAGCTTTTGTGACAGACATAATTGATTCCTTTTAAAATCGAATTGATTATTTTGTCATGTAGTGCAGAATATTCGAATAGCACCATAAGCATTGTGGGGTAATTGTTAATTTTTTTGCGAGTATAATTTTAAGGGAATCGACGTGACAGGTGTAAACACTTTCACTTACAGCTCTCTTAGGCTTTCCCGTTCGTTTTATTTTGAAAGATTAATGATTTTGTATTATTAAATAAAAAAACAAATGCATAGATATATGACATCCTGCAGCCAAAAGATAGCTCAAGGAATTGCACACCATGTGAGACACAACAACGAACAGCAAGTGCAAGCTGTAATTTGTGGAAGGCAAATCACACACAGGAAAGTCCAGGCATTTCTTGACATGCCCGATATCGTTATTATGCATCTGAATCAATTTTTACTCCCGGGAGAACAACATTTATTTCATCGGTCTGTTTTTGCCGGACTTTCAAAAAACCATCATAAGTGCTCTCTTGAGCATCAATGCAAATTATTCTCATTTACAGCAAGGTTTTGGGGTAATCTTACGAATAGTTGTCTCGAAAGAATGGTGGAATTGTCGCCTCGTTTGCACACGTTAGATCTTGCAAATCCCTTCAAGAGGTATTCTCTTACAGATGCAAATGTGCGATGTTTAGCATCTCTCATACAATTAAGAAAATTGAGCATACGCAATCAATGTTTATTGACATCTATACCACTGATCACGTCATTACAAGAATTGAATGTTAGCGGGTGTGTGATGATGGTAAAGTTGGAAAGTATTGCAGCACTTACGCAATTGCGCACTCTTTGCCTTAACGATTGTAAAACATTGCCACCGGAAAGCATCAATGATTTGATCCGCATGACTGGGCTGCAAAGGCTTTTCTTAGATGGTTGTGTGAATCTGGTAGCGGGAGGACGCAATCTTTTGCCTCTTACCTCTCTTTCTAACCTTCAGACATTAACGTTAATTTGTACTGATTTAAAAGATCAGGAGATCGGGGGAGACCTCTTTTTTCCTGAATTAAAAGAATTGGATATCAGCGGGTCGCCTTGTCTGACTGGAAAATTTTTAAAAAATTTTATCAGATGCGCCCAACTGGATACGTTACGGATGAGGTTTTGCGTTAAATTCGATGTACATGAATGCGTACAGTCAATTCTTTCTTTTTCTGCACTGAAAGTATTAGACCTTTCTAAAAGCAATGTAGGGCCCAAAGAAAAAACTTACCTGAGGCAGTATTTGGAGAGTAACCTCAAGTAAAAATCATTTATTAATTAATCAGATACAGCTTTTCATTTACATTCAACGTGTTTTATGAAAAGCTGTATTTTTGAAGTTCAGCGTCCACAATGTCATCTAAAACTTTATTAATGGATTTGTGACGTAACTTTGCAGCTCTCGCAATCAACCAGTGCCTTCTACTATTTGTTCTGTACGATATCCTGCCCTTGTATTGATTTTTGTCTATCGGCTCGGGAACAGGCTCACCTTTCTCCTGATAAATTTTGATGGCACATTCAATCGCGTCTTTAATTTCCTCCATGCCATCGTTTACATTTTCATTATGAGTACATATCCCAGGCAATTCATTTACCCGGATAATGTAATACCATTTGCTTTCAAAGAATTCTTTTTCAATTGTGTACGTCCAGGGAAGATTTAAATAATAGTTTAAGTTTTTTTTATCTTTCATTTTTATCCATAGCCTCCTTCATTTCTATAGCCTCTATTGCTTCTGCAATAAGGTTCATTTGATATGATAAAAGTCGAGGGCATTTTTTAATTGAAATGTTTTTAGGGTATCCATCTTTTGCAAATACGTGATGAGACCCTTTTGAACGGACAGTAAATCCAAGTTTCAAGAGGCAGGTTTCGGCTTCTTCATAAGAAATCGATTGGCCATTTTTAATTTTTAATTTTAGTTTCTCAAACTTACTCATATTTCAATGATGTCATAATTGATGTCATTTGTCAACTGTTAATGTCAATATGTATCTTGTGAGAACACAGCTTTCCATTCTCCCAGCAGCTTATCGAGCCGCTGTTGAAACATCTCTCCACTGTGCCGATAAAGAGCTAAAATGCGATAGCGCGAAGGACTTGGCTGCCAGGAGACGGGATGCAGTTTGCAAAGCCTTGCCAAAAAGTCGGGCAAAAACCCCACTTCAGAGGACGTAGAGCAAATATCGGCAATCAAAGACCAGCTCGGAAGACGGGCTTTTATAGCGAGGGGTTGAGCACATACCTGTTGCCATCGCTGCTGAAGGGTCAGCACTTCGATCTGATCCTCCGGCAACAACACAGGGGTCTTTGGGGAATCGGCCAACGTCGAAAACAACTGAAAACAACCTTTTCCTATTTCCGTTGCTATGACCCCTTCCCATGCGGCATTGTCGAGTACGATGGCGACATCGGCCTCATCTCGCAAAATTGCTCCGTAGGCAATATCCGGCCTCATCAGTTTCAGTTCAATGGTTTCTTTTGTCAAAACGGAAGGGATGGCAACACGGGCAATGGCATGGGTAGTTGCAATCCGGATAGGCAAGGGGGTTTCAGTGGCAACCGTATCCCGGAGATTCTTTACCCAATTTTCCGCTCGCGGCAACAGAAGCTGCCCCTCCTTTGTGAGCCTGAATTGCCGCTTTTCATGGGTACAAAGAGGTCTTTCGAATGCGGCTTCCACGCGTAAGATAGCAGCGCTTGCTGCGCTTTGGCTTAGGTGATGCAAGGAGGCAGCCTGACCTAAATTTTTGAAATGAGCTGCTGCGATAAAAAGCTCCAGATCGGCAATGCGCAGGTCCCGTAAACGGTTGTGTCCCCTCTTTCTTTTTGGCTTTTCTTTTGCCGGAATCTTTCCTTTAATGTTAGGTGGAGTCTTTTTTTTCATTTATACACACAAGATAATTCAAGTTTTTAAGCAAACCGGATAGAAATGATTCTTTTAGCTTCGGCCATTTCAACGATGAGAACGATATAACGATACGAACGATAGGACAAGTCAAGCCCCTTTTTCTTCTTTTATCGTTCGTATCGTTATATCGTTCTCATCGTTGAGATATACCGAACGTGATTCAAAAATTGGTTTTTGACGGCGTCGGCTTTGCATCAAAATTTTTGTCTTCACTCGTGCCTTGGCCATTGGCAATGGTCACTCGTTCCAGACGAAAAATTTTGAGCAGCCTCCTTGCCAAAATCCCAACTTTTGAACCACCCTCGGTATACATTAAATTTTCCATAATCGAAAATTTCGATATCAATATTCATATATATCGACAATACAATATTAAGTCAATGAATTATACTCATCATAAATTCAAATAAGGTGATTTATGAATATGAATGGGATGATTTTACAATTTTTTCAAAGGATATGCCGTTTTAATTTTGGGGAGTTCGAAAGAGAAGAGTTTAAGAAATTTTTGCGGATGGGTCTAATATTTGCCTTGATCATTGGCGTATATTGGACATTGCGTCCATTAAAAGATGCTGTGTTCATTCAACTGGTAGACAAGTTGCATCTTCCCTTTGCCAAGACAGTATCTGTTCTGGCTCTTTTGCCTCTTGTGATGTTCTATACAAAACTGCTGGAGCGGACATCGAAAGAAAAAATGCTGATCCTATTGCCAAGCTTTTATGGGATTACTATTTTAGCGTTTGCTTTTCTGATGCTTCTTGCCCAAGCTCCGGCTGAAGTCATTGCTTCGCGCTCATTTGTTCCCTTTATCGCAACAAAGGTGCTTGGGTATTGCTGGTATCTTTTTGTCGAAAGTTTCGGGTCATTGGTAGTGGCATTGTTTTGGGCTTTTGCATCTGACACCACAGAAGCCTCGTCAGCAAAACGGGGCTTTCCTCTTGTCGTTGCCTTAGGACAAATGGGAGGGGTAATATCGCCTTATACAATCGGAGGTCTTCCCCACCGGCTTGGGCTGCAAACCGATGCTCTTTCTATGGTCTGTTTAGGGGTATTGACCCTGTTAATGGTCCCATTATTCCGTTATTTTTTAAAAGTGACTCCAAAAACGCTATTAACTTCTTTTCATGGAAAAAATGAACAGCAGATCGAGAGCGAGCAAGAACCCGGTTTTTTGGAAGGTCTTAAGTTGATGTGCAAGCACAAGTATTTAATTGCCATCTTTGGAGCCAATTTCATTTATGAGATCATTGTTACAATATTCGATTTTAATTTTAAGGTCGCCGCGGGAACGCAATACAGTGGAGTTGCCCTTAGTAATTACTTAAGTCTTTACGGCTCTAGCGTTAACACTGTTTCTTTATTATGCCTTTTGCTTGGCATCAGCAATGTGACCCGTTTTCTTGGAATTGGAGTCGCTCTTGCTGCCATGCCTGTCATTGTCGGTTGCGCTCTTTTTGGCTTTTTGACAGTGAATAGTTTATCGTTCCTGTTTATGTTAATGGTAGGTTCAAAGGCGATCAATTATGCGCTCAATGGCCCGGCATTAAAACAACTGTATATTCCAACCACTCCGGATGTCAGATTTAAGGCTCAGGCCTGGATTGAAACATTTGGTTCCCGTGCATCGAAGGAAGCCGGGTCTATCTTTAACATGTTGTTAAACCCTCTTCAGAATGCATTTGGTGCGTCTTTAGGAAGAACATATTATCTTGTTCTCAGCGGTAGTCTTGGGTTTCCTTTACTGGCTCTTTGGCTTGGAATTGCTGTATTCTTGGGAAAAACCTTTAAAAGAGCGATTGAGGAAAGACGAGTGGTGTGTTAAGGATTTGCAATAATATCCGCAACAGTTTTAGAGACGGCATTGACGATGCTGTTGTGGCCATGGCCGGGGATAATGGCATAGCGGGCTTTTTTTCCATTGACTTCCATTAAGGAAGACTCGTAGTCGATCACTTGCCAGTCATGGGGCGATGCTATGAAGATATATTCGCGTGCAGGGCCATCGTGCAACCCTTGCGCCCATTCCTCCTGCAGTTGCCGATTGCGTTCTGACTTTGCAGGCATTTCTTTTGCAATGTTTTTCGACATGAGCCACGATAGCCGGTAGCGGTTGGCCAAGTCGACTAACGAAGAGCCCTTACAAGCCCCAACAATTGATACAAACCGCAATTTTTTTATATTGTCATGCTTTGCAAGGCTAAGTTTTGCCTCTATGGCTTTTGCAATTCTTCCTCCATTGGATATGCCGACTAAAACAAGTTCGCACTCTTGTTGGGTTTCTGCCCAGGTCTTGATGGTTAAATAGATTTTATTAGCCATCTCATCCAAAGTCGCATTCCCTTTTTTTAAAATATGGGGAATATGAATATCTGTCTCGGAAAGATCTTTTTTTTGCAGTTCGCGAACGATTTTTTTAAATTGTGTGGGGTTATTGTTTAAGCCATGGAGACAGACAACCAGCTTTTTTTTCGACAGAGAGCCGGCATTTGAAGTTAAGGGCTTCATCTTTCTTTCAGCACGTCTAACTTTTAAGCTTACTCTATTTAGCGAATAGGTAAAAAGAGTTCCAAAGCTGATGATCAGGCTGAGCGCTTTTTTCGACCAATGGATATTTCGATAGTGATCGATGCATGATTGGCGCTGATCAAAAAAATGAATGGTGCGAATGTATGATAATGGTTTTAATTTCATAAATTTATTTGTTTCTCTATAAGTTATTATATATTTATAAATAAATATTACACAACTATAATAGATTTATATATCATACACAAACAACTGAAAAAGTTGGGAATTTTGCAAGGAGCCGCCTCGAACAATATGGCGACGAGGCTGGAAGCGCGCAGATTGCGTAAAAGCTCTACGACGATCTTATGAAGGCGCACAAGGGTCAAAAACCCGAATAATCATTCGGGGGACTTTTTAAAATTTCATTAGAATTATGATTGGATCATAAAATTTGAACGTGTTAAGATTCGGGTGAAAAATTAAGGATAGGTAAAATTGTAGATTTATGCAAAATAGCTATTCTTACTTCTGATAATTTATCCAACAAATTGAAGAGATTTCACCTATAAGAGAATGAATTATGAAAAAGGAAATGATAGCTAAACTTACCAAAAGTTTTGAGGAAACAGCGCATATAGAACAAGGCGTTGAATTTTGGATGGCAAGAGATATTCAAGAGCTTCTTGAATATGATAAATGGAGCAATTTTTTAAATGTCATTGAGAAAGCTAAGATTGCTTGTCAGAACTCCTCACATGTCATTTTAGACCATTTTGCCGACGTCGGGAAAATGGTTCCTGTCGGTTCTGGAGGCACTAGAGAAGTTCCTGATATCATGCTGTCCAGGTATGCTTGTTATCTTATTGCTCAAAATGGAGATCCAAGGAAAGAGACCATAGCTTTTGCGCAAAGTTATTTCGCATTGCAAACTAGAAAACAAGAGTTACTTGAGAAAAGAATAGAGATGCTTGAGCGGCTTGAGGCTCGGCAAAAGTTGTCTCAAACAGAAAAAGAATTATCTGCAGCTTTATACGAACATGGAGTTGATGACCAGGGATTTGCGAGAATAAGAAGTAAGGGTGATCAAGCACTCTTTGGCGGTTTTACAACCATCCAAATGAAACGCAAATTAGGCGTACCGGAATCACGAGCGTTGGCAGATTTTTTACCTACAATTACTATCAAGGCTAAAGACTTTGCTGGGGAAATCACCCATTTTAACGTAAAAAAAGAAGGTTTGTTAGGCGAAGAACAAATTTCCGAAGAGCATGTAAAAAACAATCAAGATGTGCGCAATCTGCTGTCAAAAAATAATATTTTTCCAGAAGGCTTACCACCGGAAGAAGATATCAAAAAACTGGAAAGGCGAATCCACAAAGAAAATGAAAAATTAATTGATGGTATCAAAGCATTGCCTGGCCAATAAGCTGCCTTAAGTTGAATTTGCGGATCATTTAGCTCTGAATAGGTACATCATCTCTCTGACCGGAAATTATCAATGCGATGAGCGAGTTTTTTGTACGTACAATGTACTATGACCAATGTAACAAGGCCGTCTCGGCCCTGAACCAGTTCGAGATGGCCTGGCTACTTTGTAAAAACTCGCCCATCGCGTTAATTATCTTTATTATATCATTAGGTGAAAATTAATAAAAAAATAATTTAATGATAGAGGTTTGTATAGGATGGAGTTCTTAAATATTCTTCATCCAGGGGAAAAACAATACATCCCTGATAGAATGGGTGTTTGTCAAGATCATCACCATGCGGTCGATCCCGATCCCGAGGCCCCCGGTCGGCGGCATACCTTGGCAGATCGCTTTGAGGAACTCTTCATCGAGGGGGTTGGCCTCCTCATCTCCGGCATCGAGACGATCTGCCTGCCCAAGAAGCAGCCTGCGCTGGATTTGCGGGTCGTTAAGTTCTGAATAGGCATTGCAGATCTCTTTTGTGAGAATGAAGCTTTCAAATCTCTCCACGAGGCCATCTTCGCGCTGTTTTTGTTGGCGATGAGGTTTGCAAAGGGGAGTCGTTTCGATTGGGTGATCGGTGATGTGATGCGGCTGAATGAGGTGTTGCTCGACAAACGTTTCAAACATCGCGGCAATCAGAAGTCCACGGGAATATTTTGCCACTTCTTTTGGGTCCACTTCCCCGCTATCGATCAATTTGGCGCGGATTTGGTCATCGCTCAAACGATCGACGTCCACCATTGCATAGGCGGCAATACTCTCTTTCATTGTTAAACGCTTCCATGGGGCTTTGAGGTCCAATTCGACAGGTGCTGCCTCCGGAGTTTCGGGATTGCTGATTTGAATTTTTGTCGTTCCATGCAAGGTAAGAGCGATTTTTTCAAATAAGTTTTCCGTAAACGCCATCATATCGTTGTAATCCCAGTAGGCGGCATAGGCCTCCATCATGGTGAATTCAGGATTATGCGTGCGATCGATCCCTTCATTGCGGAATACCTTGCCGATCTCATAAACACGGTCTAAGCCTCCAATGATCAGTTTCTTTAGTTGAATTTCAGGAGAGATGCGCATGAACATCGTTTGGTCCAAAGCATTCAGTTTTGTGACAAAGGGGCGCGCTTCGGCCCCTCCATAAATACTTTGAAGGACAGGGGTTTCGACTTCTAAAAAGCCATGGGATTCGAAGCATTCGCGGACGAGGCGTAAAATTTGGCTTCGTGTGCGAAAGGTCTTGACGACATCGGCATGGGTGATAAGATCGAGCCAGCGTTCTCGATAGCGAAGCTCTTTGTCCATTAGACCTGCATGTTTATCGGCCAAGGGAAGAAGTGTTTTGCAAAGAAGAGTCACCGTATGGACAAAGATGGTAAGTTCCCCTTTGTTCGTATGGAAAAGATACCCTTCTACGCCGATGATATCTCCAAGGTCGATCATTTTTTCGATAAACTTCATCGGAGTAAGAGCATCTGGTCCCTCATGTTTTGATGGATCATATCCTGCGACTTTAGTAATGTCCCTGTTGAACATGACCTGGATACGCCCGGTCGAATCCTGTATATGTCCAAAAGCATTTTTTCCCATGGCGCGGAATAAAACCATTCTTCCTGAAGCAATGACATGAGGTGTTTTTCCCGCGGCTGCATCATCGCTATGTCCGATCTCCTTACCGTCAAAGGCGGCATGTAGCTTTTCGCATGTATTTTCAGGAGTGAATTTGTGAGGATAGGGGTCGACGCCTAATTGCCGGATAGCGGCAAGTTTTTGACTTCGTAAAAGAAATTCTTCATGGGTATGATATTCGGGCGTATGGTTCATGGATGTGTCCTTTCCATTTGTGTTGAGATAGATTTAGGGCTTGGATAGCTACGGACAAAGTCCAGTCTGCCGTAGCAATAAATTGTCGTTATGACGATGACAGTAAAATACACAACTGCATTAAAGATAAATATCTTAATTTGAGGATTGGCATTATTATACAACCGTATCCACTTAAACATATTTTTCTCCGACTTAAAAGTTAATTTTTTAGAACTCGTCCAATCAAATCATAGTCGGTTGTGTCGGTAATTTCAACAGTAAAGATTTGACCAAATGCCGTCACAAATCTGCCATCGTTGATGATCACTTGTCCATCGATATCCGGACATTGCCCAAAATGTCTTCCCACCATTAATAACTTTGACTCGGGATGGTATCCTTCGACGATGACGGGCAGTCTTTGACCGATCCATTTCCTGTTGAAATCTTTAAGGGTTTTTTTCTGCAGCTTCATTAAGTGGCGATGTCTTGATTCTTTGATTTCTTCGGGAATTTGATCGGGAAGATCATAAGCATAAGAGCCAGGTTCTCTCGAAAATTTAAAAATACCGATATTATCGAGCGGATATTTTTGGATAAAATCGCCCATTTCTTTGAAATGCTCTTCCGTTTCTCCGGGAAATCCGGTAATCAGGCTTGTACGGATGACGATATTGGGGAGCTCTTTTCGCAATTTTGTGATTGTACTGATGATATCTTCGCGCGAAGTGGCCCGGTGCATCGATTTGAGCATTTGATTGTTGATATGTTGAATCGGCATATCGAGATAGGGGCATATGCGCGGATCGCTTTTGATAAGGGCGACAAGATCATCGGTGATCTCATCGGGATATAAATAAAGAAGTCGTAACCAAAACTGCTTTTTCACACTCAACATCGATTGGATAAGATCGATAAGGGCTGTCAGTTTTCGCGAGCCGGTGTCTTTGCCATAGTCGCCTAAGTCTTGCGCGATGAGGATGACCTCTTGAACCCCTTGCTCGAGCAGCGTATTAAATTCTTTGAGGATTTGCTCTTTGGGTTTGCTTTTTAAGGGACCTTTGATCAGGGGAATCACACAATAGGCGCAGCGTTTGCGGCACCCTTCTGCAATTTTGAGGTACGCATAGTGTTTCGGTGTGGACAGCTGACGAGGCACTTCTCCCGCTTCCAGGTAGCTTCTTGCGTTTGTGATCATTTCCCCTTTTTGCGTCGATTCAACGGCGTTGAGAATGCCTTCAATATCCCCGGAGCCGAGCATATAGTCGATGGCGGGAAAGCGCGTTTGCATCTCTTTGCTATGTGTCTGCACCATGCATCCGGTGACGATCAGTTTGGCTGTTTTTTTCCTCGCCTTTAAGGTTTCTTCTACGCTGTCCATCGATTCCTGGCGGGAAACTTCTAAAAAGCCGCAAGTGTTAATCACGATATAATCGGCGTCTTCCAACTTGGGTGTCGCTTCATATCCGGCCCTTAAGAGAATGCCAAGCATCACTTCGCTGTCGACAAGGTTTCTAGGGCAGCCTAAGCTGACAAAATAAATTTTATTGCCTCTACGGTCAAAAGCGATAGAGCCGTCGTCTTTAATTTGATTGAGGGGGGCAACTGTATTATTTGGGGCATTTGCTGTGTCTGCCGATTCTTTTGTCTCGTGCCCACCCACCATTTTTAATTTAAGTTTATTCATATTCTCCAAAGGGGAAGTTAGGTTTAGTGACCTGATAGTTAATTTTCTTTTCGTCAAATTATACACGCTTTGGGTATTTTATGCCATGTGCAACTTTTTTTCGTCAGGGCGCAGGAAATTAGAACGAATTTTTAAATTTCTCTCACCCAAGAAAACTCTAAGCAAATCTTGACCTTAATCTTGATCTTGATCTTGATCATAATCTTGCTTTTCTTAAAGATTGTTTCGATGTTGATTGGACCGATAAGAATCAACTAGAGAGCGAAATGTGTGAAGAGCTAGATTAAGATCATGATCAAGATCGAGATCAGGATTGGCTTAAAGCCCTAGAGCCTTTTGTAAAATATCATTATACTGTAATGTAAAGATGAGACAAAGAGGAGATCGTTACATGACTTTAGACCGGCCATCATCTATGCCCCCTGAGGAGCTGCTGCTGAATATTCAAAATGAAAACCGCAAATTTAAAGACTATTATCTTTGGTTAGAAAAAGCAATGCCTCCGGCTTTTTTTGAAGAAATTAGCCGGGAAAATGCCATGCTGATCTCTCATACATTGATGGGATTTGATCTGCAGGCCTATTTTTCGACGATTCATTTAAAAAATGGCGTATTAGTCATGTGTCTGGACAGTCCGGATGCAGACCTCCGCATTTTAGAAAATTACGCTTTGTACGGAATTAAAAATTATCGGGCATATGTTTCCAATACACCCCTACCTTCATCGGAAACAAAAGAAAATTTACGCATAGCCTCGATTTTGTTTACGCAGGCAAAAGAAACCGGAGGGATTCCTTTATCATCAGGCGCTAAGGAAGGGCTGTATTCACTTGTCAAAGAGCATAACGAGGGACTTTCCCGCCCCCATTTCGATGATTTGATCGATCATATCGATGGCTCGCTTTTACGGGCATTGCCGACCGATCGGCTTGTGTCTGCACTCAATATGTTTTTCCGTGCACAGACAAGAGACACCTGCCAGTATGAAGTGCATTATCATGAAAACTGGAAAGAAACCTCAACTCCTTCCATGCAAATTGTCATGGCATGGCGCAATACTCCAAAACACCATTTCCTTTACCGGATTGCCCGGGTGATCCATCGTCATGGCCTCGTATTAAAATGTGTTCACGCATCCTATATTAACACGGCGAATAAAAACAGCATCCTCCTTATGGTATTGGAGCTTCATGGAGGCAACGGAGAGGCTGTCTGGGACGTTGCGAATATTCCCGAATTTCTTAGGGAGCTGCTCACTGTAAAATATTTTGCCAGTTTCGATTTGATCGATGCAAAGCTGGTAGGAAAAAAAATTATTTCAGGCAACATGGGTAATTTTTTGCGCTCCACAGTGAATTTTATCCATCAGGCATTGGTATATATCGATCCAAATGTCTATACCCTTGAAAATATCGAATCGGCGATTTGCAGACATCCCGAACTCACTGTGAAAATGTGCGAGGCTTTTCGGTATAAATTCGATCCTGAGTGTCATGATCATCAAAAATACAAGGAATTGCGCGAAGCGTTCCTTTTAGATATCGATAAATTAGATACGGGTCAGGAAGAAAATGATATCCGAAGTAAAAACATTTTGAAGCAGGGGATGAATTTTATCCATCACACATACAAAACCAATTTTTATCGCACCATTTTGTCAGCTCATAGTTTTCGCTTAAATCCGGAGTACCTTAATGACATACCATTTAATAGAAAAAATTTTTTCCCCGAGATGCCTTATGCGATTTTCTTTATTAAAGGGATGCATTTTTTCGGGTTTCATATTCGCTTTAAAGACCTGTCGCGAGGGGGGTTGCGGACAGTCTCTCCGGCACAGGCGGACCAGGTTATATATGAACGCAACCAGATTTTTGCAGAATGCTACAATCTTGCCTTAACACAACACATGAAAAATAAAGATATCCCGGAAGGCGGCTCTAAGGGGATTATTTTTTTAAATCTTTTTAAAAGGATGGAATCAGAATCGTTGATCTTTCAAAAAGAACTGGAAAATTTGCATTTGACTGCAGATGAGATCAATCAAAAGCTGAAAAGTTTTCAAAAAGAGCAAAAACTCGAATATTTACATCAGGCGCAGCGTTCATTCGTTGAAAGCCTGCTTGTTATCGTCAATTGCAATGAAAATGGGGAAATTCGGGCCAAGAACATTATTGATTACTGGAAGAAGCCGGAATATCTTTATTTGGGCCCTGACGAAAACATGCACGATGAAATGATCCAATGGATTGCGGATATGAGTAAAAGATATGGCTACCGTCCGGGAGGAGCATTTATTTCAGGAAAAGCATTGACGGGAATCAATCATAAAGAATATGGGGTGACCTCCCTTGGGGTGAATGTATATATGGAAGCCTTATTAAAATTTATTGGGATAGATCCAAAACTTATCCCCTTTACTGTCAAAATGTCCGGTGGACCCGATGGCGATGTGGCCGGCAATCAGATCAATAATTTACATAGGTTTTATCATAAAACAGCAAAGCTTTTGACATTAGTTGATGTCTCCGGGGTGATTTATGACTCAAAAGGGCTTGATCTGGATATTTTAGCCGAACTATTCCGACAGGGTAAGCCAGTTAAATACTATCCGCCCGAGCGTCTATCGGACGGGGGATTTTTGCTCGATAAAAATGCAAAAAGAATGCTTAATTCTCTTTCTCAGCAGACCTTGTGCCGGCGTATGACCAACGGGCAATTGGAAGAACAGTGGCTTTCCGGCGATGAGATGAACCATATTTTGCGAACCTTTGTCCTCCAAACAAAAGCTGATATGTTCATTCCGGCAGGAGGGCGTCCAAGGACCATTGATGAGTCCAATACATTTGAGTTTTTGGATGCAGAAGGAAAGCCGTCGGCCAAATGCATAGTGGAAGGAGCTAATCTGTATTTGACACCGAAGGCGCGTTCTATTTTGGAGAAACTGGGTGTCTTAATTATTAAAGACAGTTCGGCAAACAAAACAGGTGTAATCTGTTCTTCTTTTGAGGTCTTATGCGGACTGGTTTTGAAGGATGAAGAATTTATTAAAAATCGCGAGCGTTTGATTGGAGAAGTGCTATGGCGGCTTGAAAGATGTGCTGCCGAGGAAGCAGAGTTGCTGTTAAAGACTTATAGGGAAACCAAAGAGTCCTTGCCAAAGATTTCAGAGCGTATTTCGGAGCGCATCAACCAGTTTACTTATGAAATTTTAGACTATCTCAATAAGGTCAGTTGGAATAACGATCCTGCGGATTTGTTAACCAAATGTTGTCTCGACTATTGTTTGCCTTTGCTTCGTGACGAATATAGAGAGCAGACATTGCGGGAATTGCCGGATCATCATAAAAAAGCAATCGTTGCCTGCCATTTGGCGGCCCAACTTGTCTACCGGAAAGGATTGTCCTGGCAGCCCACCGTGGTCGATATTTTGCCCCTTCTTTTGAAGGAGGTGTAGAAGTAAGAGGAAATCATTTTGGATGCTCGTGATATAACTTCATTAGTTGTTGCTTCAACTCTGGTAAGTGAATCTGTATCGTTTGCCACACAATCGAAAGTTCTACGTAGAAGTATTCGTGAATTAAAAAATTTCTTAGAGAAATGATTTGTCTCCAAGGAATTTCTGGATGAGCATTTCTAATGAAGCTAGGAATATGGCTGCTGGCTTCTCCAATAATTTCTAAGTTTCTTATAACCGCATCGATGAGGACTTCATTTTTTCTGAATTGAGCCAAGGTTAAGTTTGCCGTATATCGTTCTATTTTGTCGATAGCGCTTAGTATGTCTTTAATGAATAGAGTCCATTCTTCAGAAGACTTGTTTCGCTTCATTGAGAATTCTCTTTTTGAGTTCCGGACGTAAGCCTTGCTTCGTCACAAGATCAACATGACGTTGTAAGATTTCTTCTAAGTAAAATTTTAAATCAGCAAAACCGAACAACCCCCGTTTTACATCGAATTCAACCAAGATATCTACATCGCTCGCCTTTGTAGCTTCCTCCCTAACAGTTGAACCAAAGATTGCAAGATGACGGGTGCCCAAACGGACGAGTTCATTCTGGTGCGATATAAGTAGCTTTTTAAGTTTAGTGAATTGATTATCCATACCTCTATTCTAGTTGAGAAATGTTTGGTTGGTCAAGCTTTTTACGCAATTTTTAGACTTGAGCTCATGGTTCATAAAAAGAACTTGCCTCTTTTCATTGAGGTTGGTTACAATCTTGATCAAATACAATTTAAATCATGTTACATCAAGGAGAATGGAAAATATGTCAACCACACCGAAAGAAATTATTTTCGAAGAAGCAGCGAGAGATTACTTACTTACAGGCGTAAAAAAATTGGCAGACGTTGTCGCGTGCACTCTTGGGCCCAAAGGGCGTAATGTTGGTCTTGAAAAATCGTGGGGCGCTCCAATGGTAACTAACGATGGTGCCAGCATCATCAAAGACATTTCCCTGGAAAATCAGTATGAGAATATGGGTGTTGCGATGGCTAAAGAAGTTGTCCAGCAAATGAAGACAAAGTGCGGCGATGGAACAACGACAGGGACAGTCCTTTTACGAGCCCTTGCAGAAGAAGGGGTAAAACAAATTGCCGCAGGGGCAAGTCCCATTGGCATCAAACGGGGCATGGACAAAGCGTTAGAAGTGATCATCAAAGAAATAAAAAAATGCGCAACACCTGTCGTGAACGATACGGAGATTAAAAATATCGCTACAGCCTCTGCTTCCGGCAATCAGGATATTGGAAATATGATCAGCGAGGCGATGAAAAAAGTGGGGAAAAAAGGGGTCATCACCATCGAAGAAGCAAAGGGAATGGAGACCAAGATCGAAGTGGTGGAGGGGATGCAGTTTGATCGCGGATATATCAGCGCATATCTTTGTACAGATACTGAAAAATCGATCGCTGAGTTCACAAACAACCCGCGCATTTTGATCGTCGAGAAAACAATCACGACCATCCATGAGATCTTGCCTGTCTTATCAGCTTTGGCTACTTCCGGCAGCGAATTGCTGATCATTGCCGAAGATATTGAAGCTGATGCGCTTTCTACATTAGTCATCAATAAGCTAAGAGGAACATTAAAAGTTGTTGCTGTGAAAGCTCCCGGCTTTGGCGACAGACGTAAAGCAATATTGCAAGACATTGCTGTTCTCACCGGCGCTACAGTCATTGCAGAAGATTCGGGCATCACACTAAAAGATCTCTCGACAGATGTGTTAGGGACGGCTGAAAAAGTGATTGTTTCAAAGGAAACAACGACGATCATCAATGGAAGCGGCAAGCCGGAAAGCCTGAAACAACGGATCCAGCAAATCGATCATGAGATTCAAAATACAACAGGATCATATGAGATCGAGAAATTGCAGGAGCGAAAAGCCAAGTTGAGCAGCGGGGTGGCAATCATCCGCGTCAGTGCGGCGACAGAGCCTGAATTGAAACAAAAGAAACAAATGTTCGAGGATAGCTTGAATGCGACAAAAGCAGCCCTCGAAGAGGGAATTGTGCCTGGCGGGGGGATTGCTTACTTACGCGGCTCTCAAGGATTGAAGACATTGCAGCTGACCGGAGATGAGGCGGTAGGTGTGAGAATCGTCAAAACAGCTTGCGAAGCTCCTTTTAAAATTATTGTGACAAATTCCGGTCATGATGGTTCTGTCATGCTCAATGAAGTGATGCAAGCGAAATTTAACGTTGGCTTTAATGCGATGACCGAAAAAATGGAAGATCTCATTGCGAGCGGAGTGATCGATCCGGCTAAAGTTGTAATCAATGCGCTTGTACATGCAGTGTCGACAGCGGGAATTATTGTCTTATCAGAGGTATTGATAGGCGAAGCTCCTGAAGATAAAGAAGAATCGTCAAATTAATGTGCAAAAATCAAGAATTGTCATTAAAAGGCTAAAAGTCTACACACCCATCATCCTGTTTATTCTGGGATGGTGGGTTTTTGCATTTAAAGAGTTTACACCGGCCGGTTCCCAAAGACTTCAGCGCTTAAAATCCTCTCATCAAAATGAGATCCAATTAAACGATTTAATACCGCGAACGTCCCGACAAAATATTCAACAGGCGCTCTCTGGCGATGTTTCCCTGATGACGGCCTTGATTGCTGCATGGGATATCGATGCTCAGCTATTATACTCAAAGGGTTTTGCCGCCAAAAGGCTCCCTTCCGGTCTTTTTTTAAAAAGTCAACAGCTTGGTCGTTTATTAGCCTCAAGCCGGCAACGGGCAGAGTCAAGACCACATCGATCTTTTTTGCCTCAAACATATATGGCAGCAAGTTTTTTATTAGCTCTGACAACTCCTGGCGAGATTGCTGCCCTGCCTCCATCCCTCCGCGATCAGAGCCAAATGTATCCGCCTGAATTAACAAATCAAATTCCTTTTGACATCGACCGGGAGAACTCAGAAAAGATCTATTTGAAAAATCCCGAAATTGCTTTTGTCGCTCATTATTCCCACCCGACGACTGTAGAGGCGTTGCAAAATCAGGGAATTGCGATTCATACCATGAATGATCCCTTGTCCATCAATGATATTTCTCTTGAACTTGTCAGCGTGGGATCTTTGATCGGTCGAAAGGACGAATCGGAACTTTTAGCCATCTTTATCGAATCGGCAATGTTGCATTTGGATAATACTCTTGCAGTATTGACAGCGCGCTATCAGGAAAAACACCCCTCTTTGCCAAAGATCTTATTTCTTTATTACTACAAACATTTTTTGGTACCGACTAAAAAAAATCTCACAGGGCAGTTGCTTGATCGTTTAGGGGACTTTGATGCCTCGTTGGCCTTTGCGGCCAAAACAGGAAACAACGAAGGGTGGACGGTGCCTATCGATAAGGAGAATCTCTTTCGGATAGATCCGGATTTTTTGATCATTGCAGACAAAGATGGGGAAGCTTCGGAAATGGGATTGCATAAAGAGAATGATCTACAGCAGCTAAGAGCCATAACCACACAAGTCTATTTCGTCGATGAGGCAGTGCAGCAATCGCCCTCGCAATATCTTGTTTTAGCTTACTGGGATATCGTCGATATTATCGCTGACATTTGTGATGAGGTAAGATAGCCCATTCTATTACCAATAAGTAAGCAAAACCTTTTTAAGCGTATCTATAATAAATTCAACACAAAGGCACGAAGTCTCAAAGAAACAAAGAAATTTTCTTTCAGACCCTTCCTTCTTAGTGTCTTGGTGACTTCGTGTCTTTGTGTTGAATTAAAGTCTATACTTTCTAAAAAGAAATTTCCTCAAAAAATTCTTGTTTCTATTGCACCTCGATGCTAAACTCAAAAACAATTTTTAAACAGCGAACTCGAGAATCGCATTATGTACAGAATTTTCTTGATTATAGCATTGGTATTCACTTCTTCTTATAACTTTGCAGAACAGCCCTTGGATGAGATTTTCAGTTCGCCTGCGGAACAAATCGGGACATACACAAGAACACATGATTTTCTGATAGGCGGCATCGTACATCCTCTAAGCGGGCTGCCGGTCTTACAAGAAACCGACCTTGTGGCAAGGGGGGCGCAAAGCATTGCTTTGCAGCGCACTCTTATCCCTCAGTATACACCCTTAAATGAGCATTCCGGAATTATCCACCCATCAAAAAAGAGCTATGCAGGGTGGGTTTATTTTCCACAGACACGCTTAAGCGTATTTATCACGCAAAAGCATGTGGGCGGAACAGATTTACGGCCTGAGATTGTCGTCTTTGCGCCGGATGAAAATGGATCGGTTCTTCCTTTTTCTATCGAGAATGGAAAAACCTGGATAAAAGATAAGCATTTAGGGATTTCCAATGGGCTCGAACATCCAAGCGGCCAATATGATCCGCGCAATACGCAAATTAAACATGAAGGGCAACGCCTGACTCTAAAAGCCCCGGATGGCACGACCAGGTATTATTTATGTCATTTTGCTTCTGCTCTTAAATATGATAAACAGCACTATACAGCCCAATATCATCGACTGCAAAGGGAAGTTTTACCAAATGGCAAGGTCATAAGATATAGCTATACAGAAAATGGGGATCTGTCGAAAGTCGAAAGCCTTGATCCGCAAGAGCGTTATATTTACGCATCGATCGATTTACATTATTCTCCCTTTACTAACCAGGCAACTGCTGTGACTCATACGGGAAGTCAATCCTCATTTTCCCATCAGACTGGACGCTATTTTAAAGAAAAATACCAAAAGAGACCTGTAGATTTATTATATCCACTTCATGCAACTGCTATGAGTTCCCCTTTATTCAGGAATGAATTGCTGGAGTATGATAAGGGATCCAATATAGCCAAGTTTGAATTGAGGGGGTATTATGATCAGGGGTCCTATCTAACCAACTATACCGGCAGATCAACGATTTTTCGTTGCACCTATGCTCCTTTCTATAAAAAAGAAGAAAAGAAAATCACACAAAAAGTAGATCAACTTTTTTTGCCTGCAGAAGATTCTAAGTTCGATCCCCATTATACCATCACGTATGGGGAGAGTTCTCAGCCCCATGTCACAACGGTCAGACAACAAGATGGGAGCAAAACCGTCTATCGTTTTACATGCCAAAAATTGCCCGTATCTATCGAATATTTTGATCAAAATGATGTATTGATAAAATGTAAGACATTTACATGGAACAAAAGACAATGGTTAGAAAAGGTGTGTATTGCCGATGGGCAAAAGAACATATTATCGGAAAAACATTTTGAATACGATGCCTTTGGTAATCCGGTAGTGGAAATATTCAAAGGGGATCTGCTTGGCGATGGAGAAATCGGGCAGGCGATCACTCGCCGTCAGTTTTCAGATGATGGTCGTAACTTAAACTTTAAAGAAGAGTGTAGCAATGGGAAAACAATCGTCTACACCTATTTGCCCAAAACAAATTTGATCACATCCCATTTGACAAAAGAAAAAGAGTTAAACATCCTTCGTGAGTTTCGCGAATACGATGATTGTCATAACCTTGTCTGTATCATTGAAGATAATGGAAGTGCCGATGATATAAATGATTTATCAGGCGTCACCCAAAGAAAAATCACCAGTTATTCATTACGTCAGCAACAGCCATTTTTGCACATGCCCGAATGGATCTGTGAAAAATATCTGGAAAATGGGGAAGAAAAGCTCTTAAAGCGCACCTATCAGGTCTACAATGAGGAAGGGCATGTTACAGAGCAACATGTTTACGATGCGAATAACCAATTGGCCTATGTACTTTATAAAACATACAATGAAGCCGGAGATGTATTGTCGGAAACCAACCCGATCGGACAAAAGGCCACCTATAGTTATGATGAACATAGCCGGGAACAGAGCTCGACGACATTTTCGCAAAACCGTTGCAAAGAGAGCGCTTACGATCTTCAAGGGCGTGTCATCTCTGTTCAGGATAGAGGGACTGACGGGTTATCGCGCATAGAAAGCTACACATACGATCGTTATAATCACTTGAAAGAGAAGATCGATCATCGTCAGCAAAAAATACTTTATACTTATGATTTGATGGCTCATCAGCCTGTAAGCGTGCAATCGCCGGACATCGTTGATGTCAACGGTCACCTCCTTCCTGTAGAAACTCACTATAAGTACGATTCCTTCGGCAGAAAAGTGCAGACGACCGATGCAAATGGAAATGTTACCACTTATCGATATAACGCGTATGGATCAGTGACAGAAATTCGCTATCCCGATCAAGCTTGCGAAATCTTTCGCTATACACCCGATGGTTTATTAGCCACAGAGACCGATCGGGACGGCTTAACTACCGAATATTCTTATAATATTTTTGGAAAAGTGGTTTCAAAAGTTTTTTCGAAAGAGAATCAAATCATTGCCAGAGAGTCTTTTGCATATCGGGGCGAGCACATTATCCGTCATATTGACAAAGAAGGCATTATTACTGAATATGCTTATGATGCCGCAGGGAGGCTCATACGCGAGGATAGACAGGGAGTCGTCAAGAGATATAGTTACGATCCATTGGGAGGCTTGTCGACCATTTGTCATGAAAATGGCAATAATTCCCTGTATATACATCTAAAAAGAGACCTTCTTGGGCGGATCATCGAAACGACAAAGAGAGAAGCGAATGGAACAGTTTTAAGTCAAATATTCAACTCTTATGATGGGGAAGGCAACATTGCCACGATCCGGCAAGAAATTAATGACGTTACAGCGACTGAATCATTATCTTATGATTCTTTTAACCGAAAAATTCATCATCAGGATGGTGAAGGCAACGTGACGACAATTCAGTATGATGATCGGGCTTGCAATTCATACGGGCAATATGTATTAAAAACGACAACGACTGATCCTAAGCGTGTATCGACCGAAGAGATGCATGATGCGTATGAGCGCCTTGTCAAACGGGAAATTTTTAATACTGGTCGCAATTGCATTGCTTCAGAAGAGTTTTTTTACGACCCATGCGGGAATCTCATCCAGCATCATGACCATGTCTATCATGGCATTGAATTTCAAAAGACAAAGAAAACTGCATATTCTTATGATTGCAATCATCGTATGAGCAGTACTATACGTGCTTATGGGGCTGTAGATGCGCGCGAGGTACAATTTGCTTATTCTCCTGGCGGTAGCTTAACAAAAAAAACACTACCCGATGGGGTGGTTCTTACCTATACACATGACCCTTTTGGAAATGTACAGTCTTTAATTTCTTCTGATCATCAGTTGCATCATACTTTTCAGTATAATAAGCTTGGGACCCTTCTTAAAGCCACCGATGAATTGCAGCATATATCGATAGAGCGGGATATAGACCCTCATGGCAATGTGCTTACCGAAAAATTTCCTTCTGGAATTGTTATCCAAAAGACTTATGACTCGATGAACAGGGTACAAATCCTGGGTCTACCAGATGGAAGCAAGATTACTTATGAATATAATCCTCTTTTTCTCAAAAGCGTTACCAAAGTATCTTCTTCCGGAATCCAGCTCTATAAGCATGAGTATGATGATTATGATTTAAGCGGCCACTTAAAAAATGAGCATTTGATAGGAGATCTAGGACAGGTCACTTATCAGACCGATGTAAAGCATCGCCTGTCTGCCATCAATTGCCCTTATTTTAGGCAATCATGCCGATTTGATGAGTTAAGCAATTTGACCCATCAGTTGACAAATTGTCTGGCATCAGACTTTACCTATGATGAATTGTCCCAAGTGACTCAGGATGCGAGCCATCATTATCGCTATGATTCCACATATAACCGTGTGGAGACAGATGGACAATCGCATCAGCACAACCATCTGGATGAGCATCAAGCAACAAAGACATTGGCTTGTTCTTATGACCTGAATGGGAATTTGACACAAAAAAATGAACAAACGTTTGTCTATGACCACTTAAACAGGCTTGTCGAAGCAGTGACTCCAAACAGGAAGTTTTGTTTTACTTATGACCCACTTGGAAGAAGAATTGCCAAAACATGTTTTCACAAGAGCGAAGCTGGCTGGAAAGAAGGGGAAAAAGAGCATATTCTTTATGATGGTGAAAACGACATTGGAACGATTGCCCCAAATGGCAATATCAAGCATTTGCGAGTACTTGGCATTACCACCAATCCCAAATCACCATCAGCTGTTGCCATCGAGCTGGATGGAAAAGTATATGCCCCAATAGTAGATTGTCAAGGCAACGTGAGATCCTTGATCGACCTGGATCAGAAAACACCCGTTGCCAATTACGACTTTTCGTTGTTTGGCGAGTCTTTGCATGATGACCAGCCAATAATGAGTCCATGGCAATATCAATCCAAACGCCTAGATCTAGATCTCAAGCTGATCGATTTTGGCAAACGTCATTATGACCCTGTTTTGGGAAGATGGCTGTCTATTGATCCCGCAGGATTTATCGACAGCTATAACTTGTATCAATACTGCTTTAACAATCCTTCCCGCTATACCGATCCCGATGGGCAATTTGTGCTTATGGTTCCTCTTATATGGGGGACATTTGAATTAGGTGCCGCCTTGTTTGGTACTGCAATTACCTTAGAAGTCACAACAACAGCAATTGCAGGCTCGCTCATTGCCGGAACTGTAGCCTGGGGTTCCTATAAAGCCTTGACAGGCATTAGTCGTTCACTTGAAAGTCACAATCACCTTGTCTTTCCCCATAAAATGGATGCAAAGAGGAAAAAGCAAGGCGGGGTTGATGAGAAACTACCTAAAGATCCTTTTAATGACCCAAATTTAGAGGATATTACTCATCCGGATCAAGCAGCAGCAGGACATCATGAATTTAGAAATAAACAAACGGGTGAGAAACTTAGATTTGATAAAGGAAAACCAACAAAGCATGGTCATAAAGCTAATGATCATTATCATCGACCAAATCCTAATTCAACAGGAGATCAAGATAAATATTTAGATGAGAAAGGCAATCCCGTTCCGAAGAACAGTGATCCTTCCCATCTTTATCGTCCTGAAAATGTGTGGTGGATATAAATATAACAAAGAGTGAATATGGACATTTCAAAATATGTTGATTACTTTCATGATGGTGGACTTTATGACATCAAACATAGAAATGGAAAAATTGAACTTTTTATGTGCAGTGCCGAAATGGATCCTGAAGATTTAAAGGATGATATTCCTCTCGGAGACTATGATAGGATAAAGGGTATTTTGCATCTGGAAGATATTAAGAAAATTACAAGAAATAAGCAGCCATTTATTGGTGAATTAAAAATGGAACATCAAAGCGGGGAGATTCTTGATTTTGAAATAGTGAATGATGTTGTTGAGTTGGGAATATTATGGGATAATTTTAAACCAAAGCATCAAAGTATGGGATATTCAACAATCACTATCAAAGCAGACAAAATTTATTGGGAAAATAAGCCTGACTTGGTTGATCCATACTGGTAATGAGAGCACACATAATGGACATTTCAAAATATACTGGTTATTTTCATGATGGGGGGTTAATTGATATAAGACATATGGATAATAAAATTGAATTATTGCTCTTTAGTGCGGAAATGGATCCAGAAGATTTACGCGAAGATATTCCTCTGGGACAAGATGACTGTATAACAGGCATATTACATTTGGATGGAATCAAAAAAATTACAAAGAATGAACAACCTTTTTTTGGTGAATTAAAAATGGAACATCAAAGTGGGGATATTTTTAAATTAGAGATATCTACTACTACCGTGATATTAAAAGTAATCTGGTCCGATTATAAACCTATACCACATTCAGATATTGATTTTTCGACAATTGAAATCGAAGCAGACAAAATTTATTGGGAAAATAAACCTGACTTGGTTGATCCATACTGGTAATGAGGTCGCACACAATGGACATTTCAAAATATACTGGTTATTTTCATGATGGGGTGCTTTATGACATCAAGCAAAGAAATGGAAAAATCGAGCTTTTTATGTGTAGTGCCGAAATGTCACCTGAGGATTTACAGGATGATATCCCTCTTGGTCAGGGTGATTGTATGTAAATGTTCACGTGGTAGCATCGTTATATATCAGGCCTTCAGCCTGAATGATTTACGTTGTCCACCTAGGGCGTTGCCCTAGGCTTTTATATTTCAGGGCGTTGCCCTGAGAGCATGTTTTCAGGCCAACGGCCTGGAATATGAAAGCCTAGGGCAGCGCCCTAGGTGGACAACGTAACTCATTCAGGCTGAAGGCCTGAGTTATAGTGAATAGAGCTAGTGAACATGTACGATTGTATAACTGGTATCTTGCATTTGGAAGGAGTAAGGAAAATTACAAGAAATAAGCAGCTATTCATTGGTGAATTAAAAATGGAACATCAAAGTGGTGATATTTGTGATTTAGAGATAACCACTACTATCGTGATCTTATATGTTAGCTGGTCAGATTATAAACCTATATCACATTCAGATATTGATTTCTCGACAATCGCGATTGAAGCTGACAAAATTTATTGGGAGAATAAACCTGATTTGGTCAATCCATATTGGTAGGAAAACATATATAATGGACGTTTCAAAATATGCAGGTTATTTTCATGACGGTGCCCTTATTGACATAAAACAAGTAGGCGATAAAATCGAGTTATTTCTTTCCAGTGCCGAAATGGATCCTGAAGATTTGCAGGATGATATTCCTCTTGATGACTACGATAGGATAAAAGGCATTTTGCATCTGGAAGGAATCAGGAAAATTACAAGAAATGAACAACCTTTTGTTGGGAATCTTAATATGGAACATAAACGAGGAGGGATTTTAGATCTAGAAATTACTGAGCATACTGTCACATTGTTAATAGATTGGAGAGACTATAATCCATTATACGGGTCGGTTGACTGTTCGGAAATTATGATCGAAGCAGACAAAATTTATTGGGAAAATAAACCCGACCTGATCGATCCATACTGGTAATAAGGGCGCACACATAATGGACATTTCAAAATATGCTGGTTATTTTCATGATGGAGGACTTTATGATATCAAGCAAAAAAATGGAAAAATTGAACTATTCATGTCTAGTGCTGAAATGGATCCTGACGATTTACAGGATGATATCCCTCTTGGTCAGGGTGATTGTATAACTGGTATCTTGCATTTGGAAGGAGTAAGGAAAATTACAAGAAATAAGCAGCCATTCATTGGTGAATTAAAAATGGAACATCAAAGTGGAAGCATTTTTAATTTAGAGATAACTACTACTACCGTGATGTTAGATATTATTTGGTCCGATTATAAACCTGTACCACGCTCAGATATTGATTTTTCGACAATTGAAATCGAAGCAGACAAAATTTATTGGGAAAATAAACCTGACTTGGTCGATCCATACTGGTAATGAGGTCGCACACAATGGACATTTCAAAATATACTGGTTATTTTCATGATGGAAATCTTATTGATATACGACATTTCAATGATAAAATTGATTTATTACTCATGTCCCTGGTGCCGGAAAAGGCAGCCATTGGAAACTTATTAAAGGAAACGAAACTGTGATCATTCCAAATCACCGGGAATTGAAAAAAGGAATGGAACATGGTCTCAGAAAAAAACTTGAAGAATCAAAATGAGAGGCATTAATCTATGAAATACCACTTCAAAGTCCATAAAGAAGGATCCGGGTTTTGGGCAGAATGCATAGAACTATCCGGATGTTTTACTCAAGCTGACTCTAAGGAAGAGCTTCTTGAAAACATGAAGGAAGCTCTAAATCTTTATATTGAGGAACCAGAAACTTCAAAGAAATTGGCTCCTCTTCCCGACGAATCTATTATCTGTTCAAAAAGCGTTGTTGAGGTTCCTGTAGATCCTGCAATTGCATTTGCATTTATGATTAGATACAATCGAATCAAGAAGGGTCTTACGCAACAACAAGCAGCAGATAAACTCGGATTTGAAAACATTTATAGCTATCAAAGGCTGGAAAACAAGAAATGCAATCCTACATTAAAGGTTATATACCAAATAAAAAGAGCTTTTCCCGAATTCTCTATTGACTTCGCCTTGGGGTGTTAGACGCAACTTGTAATTGGGATTTGCGTGACGTTGCGTTTGGTAACGTAATAAACAGGGCTTTGGCGCCCTGGCTACCCTTTAAAACAAATCATCAAAAATCTTTTGCTGGCTGGGAGAGCCTTTGCGTCTGATTTGAGTTAATATCCCTTTCCTATCCTCATCTGAAAGAGAGTCGACCCAAGCCTTGCGGGCAGGGGTGTCTTTGGCAAATTCATCGGTATAGCCCAAATAGGCTTTGATCGTCATCAGGGAGAACTTGATATGATCAGGAGCGCCGTTTACATGCTTGTCGCTGCCTCCATTGACAAAGCGTACACCATCGGGAACGGGGGCATAGACACTTAAACCCGAAAATTCTTTCCCCCTAAGCTGATCCTTGACAATAGCTTCATAATCTTGCTTAGAGATGAGGGTGATTTTGGGGGGTTTATTTGAATTTTTGAATTCATTGACTGCAATATAGACTAATGGAGCGCCCTGCATCATGGGTACAACATTTAAAAGATCCAAAGCTTCAGGAGAGATATAAAACTGATCAAAGGGAGGGGTGATATTCAGAGGAACGACCGGCAAATTGTTTCCTTCAGGGATCACAAAAGAGCTCACTAAAGAGTACATGTCCAGCGGTTGATAGCTTCTTGCAGGACGATTGCTTTTTCCGGCAAGGGCAGGATCTTTGGGCTCAGCTTCTTGTGTTGTTGTCTTTTGCTGCTGCATCTCTTTGACCTGTTCGTTTGCCCCGGCATCGCCAATGCGATTCTTTGTCGTTTTCTCCGGAAGATATTTTTCGTGTTCCGCCTGATTTGCCTGAAATGCGGCTTTTTGGGTATCTAAGTCCTTACTTAAACCACGGAGAGTATTGTAAAGATGACTTTTCCCTTTGCCATACAGGCTTTCTGTTAAAAGTCTCTTTAAGTGTTGCAGATTGGAAGCCATACTAGAATCTGGATTTTGTTTAAGCTCGCGATCAATTTCCAGATGGGCATCCATCATGGCTTTAAGGATAAGGTCCAGATCTTTTTTACTAACAGGCCAGCTAGCTGAAATGGATAACAATCTCTCTCCTAATTCTTTGTATTCAGGAACATCTCTTATTGTTTGATAAAGATTGGTAAATGCATCTTCTATTTCCTCGATAACTTTCTCCTCTTTGCCTTCATTTAAAATAGCGAAGCTAATCATTGTTGCCTGACTTATTTCCGGTAAAAGATCATCGATTTGTTTTTGCAGCGCAGTGTATTCGTCTAATACTTTTTGTATCCCGGTTGTCATCTCCCTTGGCGAATAGCATCCTTCGAATTGAATTTCCTTGGATTTAATGTAGAGTTTGCGCAATTTTTCAAAAATAACCGACTGCGATTTTGCCAGACGGCCGATGGTTTCGAATCCTTCCTTACTTAAGAATTCATGTTGTTCGATGTCTGGATTGATCTCTTTAAGATAGCGGCTAAGGGTTGTTTTTAATTCAAATTGCACTTTGGAAAGCTGGGCTTTTAAGTTAAGATCGAGTTTGACCGGCGCAGTGCGGTTGATCAAATACACAAGGGTATCGCCATAAGTGACGGCCTGTCCTTTTGGTTTGCCTTCAGCGATTTTCTCATGCAGCGATAATGGCAGATGAAGCATAAGCTCATGATCGCCGCCCAATTGACGCGCTCTGTAAAGAGATTGAACAAGCTCTTGCAGGGAAGCTGTAGGACTGACCAGCATACGGACTTTCCCCTTGCGGATGGGCAGGTCCACCCCCCTCACATCGCTTGGGGCATACATGCAGATCAAATTTCCTGGCAGTTCCTGCCCCTTGTAGGGAATAGCTTTCATCGACTGATCGGACCATAGATAAGGAATTCGTTCGCCTGGATGCATAAAGAGGTAACTGCGCTCTCTTCCCTCTTCGGTCTTTCGCAAAGCAGCGATCCAGGAAAGTGTGTCGAGTCCTTCACTACCGGCGCCGCTGCTGTTAATCATGGCTGATGTCGATGGATCTTTTAACATCGCTTTAAATGCTTCCATGGGGTCTTGATCATTGTAGCTGCTGACTGCCTGGTCCAGTCCATTTTCAATATTTAGCCCCAAGCGTAAAAATGTTTCGGCCTCTACCTCGCGAGTCGAGCTGACCTCTTTTTCAGTTCCCTTATGCAAGGATACTTCTTCAGAAATAAAGGGAAGAACATAAGGGTCCAATGTCCCTGTGACGCCGCCGCATGATCTTCGATGGAACAGCTCTTGTACATTGGTATTGACCTGTTCGTGATAGCGTTTAATATACCCGCCATCCATCACCACATCATCGAGGATATTCCATCGGTGCATATAGCTTTGAGGCATTTTTAGAAAGTCAATGAATTCAAGATGTGGACGGCCGCCTGCCCGTTCAATCTCTACCTGCTGCTGATAGTCGTGCAAAAATTTCTTGTAACTTTCGGGCGATTTTTCTTTAAACGATTTTAAGCCCTTTTCGATAAATGTTGTCGAGGATCCGGTCAAACTCTGGCAGGGGGTAAATTCAAAATATCCTAAATATTGAGCAAAGATCATCTCGAACTCATCGCCATGCCGCATCCCGGGAGTTTCATTTTTTGTGGCTTTGGGAACAACCAGATACCCATGAGCTTCGTCATCGGAAAAGCCCACATCATTACCCGATTTTTGGCTTAAGAAATTGGGGAAGGTTGCAGTCAAAAGCTGTTTGGCAGATCCGATCATTTTTTGGGCGCGTTGAAGCGAACCCTCTTGTTTGCACCACTCTGGCAAGTGGCCAGGTAAATTTTCTCTGCTGCCGGTCAAATAGTTGGCCCACTCTTCGGGGTTTACATTTTGCAAGATAATCTGTTGATCGCCAAGCAGACTTAAAAATCTCTTTTCAGAAAGGAATTCCTTTGCGATCTCCTTCATAAAACCGGAAATTTCAACAGGGGTCAGGACAGGAAATGTATCAGTCAGCAGGGCCGTTTTCAAAGGGGTTAATTTTGGATTTTTGGAATGCACGATTGTTTCTAAAATAGCTCTCGAAACTTGCCGGACTTCAATGGCCGGATCGACTTTTTCCCCGATCGCGATGTTGACTTCACGGGTAATCGCGTGTGTATCGTCTGTCTCATCGCCAAACAGGGAATGGGGAAGATCGAGTTCTGTTGCCTCTCCGGTTAACAGACGATCGATTTTTTTGTAATAATGCAATCTAAGTTCCATCATGAGGAGTCTTTTTTCATCGGCTCCGGTTAACCCTTCAGGTTTATTAAAAAGTTTTAATTTTTCATCTTCGAGTAACAGGCATGTGTCATGCAATGTCGCGAGTTCCTCGACTGTTGTCACAATATATCCTTTACCTTTAAAGATATTTTCGATTTGGAGTGCTTTTTCAGCGAGGAGATTGATGGGGATGTCTTTAACCAGTTCCACAGAAAATTCCATTCCTGCCTGATCAAACATAAGACGTGTTGCCCGATCGAAGTCTTTTCTGTTCGATTTGAGGAGTTTGTCAGGGACCGTGACAACGACAGAACGCCCCTGCTCGGCTAAAATTTCCACAATGGTGGGAATTGCATAGGAAGTTTTTCCAAGCCCCATGCGAAGGGATGCCCATTGCTTTGGATCTTCGGCTGCCATGTCGATGATTTTGCGCTGTCCGGGGCGGTAGATAATACTGCTTCTAGCTTCGGCAACGAGACATTTTTTAGCAATCAGGGGATTTTTAAACGTTTTTTTACTTTCATCTAAATAACGGTCAAACGATAAAGCGGGAAGAACAAAGTTTAGTGCTTTGGCAGCCAGGCTTGCAGTTGGTTTATCTGTTAATAGTTCCCTTGCTTTGTTGAGCTGCTGGTGGGCTGTCATATAGAACAACATCTCCGTGATGTTCTGTTCCATTTCCGGCCATTTAGATACAAGGGAGGATTTGACCCTAGTTTTATACATTTTTTGCACAGCGCGGATAAGGTCGAGATCGGTATACAGGTCCATTTGGGTCACTATTTTTCGAAGAGACTTTGGCTGATCGGCAAGGGGTAGCGCTTTAATCAATGCCAGTACCTTTTCCCGCTTACTCTGATAAAGCGAGACAATCGAATCGGCCTCCTGATTTGGATTTTGCGTGTGCTTTTTCAGGAAACTTTGAAAAGCCTTAAGCTCCGATTCTGAAAAATCGGACTTTTGCAGCTCTTCTTCGAGACCTTTTTTTGCAATGGCAAGCCCGCTTCTCAACTGTTGAAATTCCTCTTTCATTGCCGGCGATGCCGCATTTTTATCCAGGAAATATTTTTCCGCGATCTCGTGTTTTTTCTTTAATGTTTCTTTTAAATTACCTTGGTCCTGTTTATCTTTTTCAGAAAGGGTATTGAATGCCGATACTTCCGTCAGCAGTTTGCTTTGGCTTGCCATTAGAGGGGCAAAGTCCATCTCTCCAACTGCCATTTCAGGTTGGATTGTTTTTTGCGCGATTATCTCTTTTTCTGTTTTATGGATCTCCCGCATGAGTTCTGAAAGCGCTCTGATTGCGAGTATGGGAAAATCTCTGCTTTCAGACTCCCGGATTAATGCCATGATGTCGTGCAGTTTTTTTTGGTCGGCATTTTTTTCACTTTTGATCAGGTCGACAAGTTCTGTCACTTCGATGGGAAGGTGAAAATGCTCTCCCTTTTTTAGCCCTTGCATATATTGACTGATCGTTTCAAGCGAAACACCTTTTCCGGTCGGTATTTCCACGGCAGCTTTATGACGCGGCGGAGTATATCTCAAATATTCTCCTATTGTTATATCGGGACTGAGTGCTTGGATGGCAGAAAAAATCCTGTCAAATTTTTCATCGACCAGTTCCCCAACCTTTAACCCTAGTCTTGTCGGATTACCCCGTATATTATCATACATTCCCAGGATGAATTTTCCGGGCCTTGTCATATCGCGGTCCCAATAGGGAAGTGTCTTTTGGAATTTGGCTAAAGCCTTGCGATCGAATTGGGGAAGTTTGGCATTGGAGTCTATCTTTTTGAAGATGCATACAATTGCCAGAGTTAGGCGAAGGTCGCTTGCCAGCCTGGCCAAACGCAAATCCTCTTCCGTTTTTGAGAGATTGATCTCCCATGTCGGTTTGGAGAGGATGATCTGTAAGAGATCATCGAGTTTTCCGGCATCATCCTTTTTTATGGAAGTGATGGCTTCATAATAATCGAAAAAATGGCGGATGAGGTATTCTGTATCCAGGCGTCCCTTTTCCAGTAGTTTATCTAACGCTATAGGCGGACGAGAAAAATCATTCAATAATATGGTCGCAGCGCTGGTTTGTTGAATTTCTGAAAATCTTTTTTCCGTTATTTTAGTACTAAGAAAAACATCGCCGGGGACTTCGTGCACTTTCCGTTGGTCGGAGTCAGACGCAGCCTTAATGTCGACTTCTTTTTGTTTTTCTATCCAGTTTTCGAATGTCGTCCAGCGGATCCGGTCGAATGCGTACTCTTCTTCTGCTGATAAGCTCCAATTTGATTTTTCATGCAGGGAAGTTTTCTTGGCCAGGTATTGTTTGTACAGATCGGTGACATGGGTGATCCCGGCAAAAAACTCAGCTTCAGAGGCTCTTTGATAGTGAGTACGGCTGAATTGAGTGCGTAAAATATCGCGAAGGATCAGTTGTGTTTTTAGTTGAAACCCTAATGATTCCACAGATCTGTGAGGAATCTGATGGAAAAGGGCGGCAATTTTTTCAAAAGCCATTCGTTCCTGTTCGGATGAGGCCGGAACATGCTTTGCCTTTTTCATGTAAAAGCTTGCCCGGTTCAAATCCCTTTTCATGGCGAAGTAGTAGGCCAGATAGGCAAAAGCAGAGGGGGACCCCTTCAGTTCGCCATCCTGATCGAAAGAGATAATCAGGGGAGTATCTGTGGCAGCACAAACCGGATGTGTATGATCGATGTGTACATCGGCATTTGGCAAGGATCGGATTGTGTAAGGGTTGATTACACACTGGATCTCTTTTCCCTGACGGACTGGCAATAAAAATTGTTGAAAATCTTTACCAAAGCTGTCAAAAAAGCGTTTGTATTGGGTGTCTTGTTGAGGGCTTGTGCTTTGGAGTGCCGCAATGGAAGATGGAAGATCGGTAACCCATACTCCAGGATCTCCCATTCGGGGATCAACAAACTTCCACTGCCCTTTGTCTGTCCTGGTAAACACTGTTTTTTGACTTAAATTGCGGATTTGTCTGATTTTCCCCCAGGGAGATAAAATAACGAAGGTTGTTGCAGGATCGCCAAATGGCAAGATTTTTGCTGTCTGTTTCTCTTTTAACAAGGCAACAGGAGCGTTTTCCTTTAGCGTTCTTACCTGTTTCAAAGCTCCTTTTTTATCTAGTGCAATGCGATAAAAATCTTTTCTTTTCCCTTCGGTCAAAGGGGCGGTAGCAAAAAGGGCCATTTTCGGTTTTTTTTCGTTGATCCAAAGTCCGTTTTTTTGAATCGCTTGTTCTACTGCCGTATCTCCCTGAGAGGAAAACTGATCGGTATAGATATACCAGGGTTGTTCTATATTTTTTGTTCCCTTTTCAGGGAGAAACTGGCATTTGACCGTGACTTTCCCATTTTTTTGATTATAGATCACCTGGTAGTTTGTTTTAAGGGGACCAAAGGGAAAAGTATAGATAAAAAGATCCGGGTCCTCTCCACGGGTGAGCTCCGCATTGATCGGACTTGTGCCGAATAATTTTAGGAACTGGAGGGATTGCTGCACTTGTGCCGGGATTTGCGTTTTAATTTTCCCGAGGACTTCTTTGGTCTGTTTTGAAGAAACCTGCAAAGAGGAATAAGCGATTTGGTGGTCCTGATTGCCAAGAACCAATGGATCTCTTTGTTCAATGGTCCACGGGGAGGTCCGTGCCAGGTCTTTTGGCGACAGGAGCCCTTGCATCCAGGTATCGATAACCGATAAGTCAAAACCCTCAGATTGGATGCGTCCGGATAATTGGGGAAGCAGGGTGGCGGTAACCCACTCATTCACTTTAGCGTTTAGGACAGGCACACCTTGGCCGTCATCAAGTTTTGAAAAAATGCTTGCAGCGATTAACACTTCCGGCATCATTTCGTTGCTGATCGAGTCTATAGGACGGTCCAAAGTTGCGTACATGTAGGCCGATGCTGCAGCAGCACGTTCCCCATTGGGGTCGCGCAACATGGCTTTAAGCCACTGTTGCCCGGTTTGTGTTTTATTTCCGGCTTTCACCCCATTGTCGTAGCAAGGGATAGAGGCGGCAATGGCATCCAGACGTTGAATGTGGTCTTGTGATTTACGGTCTGCCTGCCCCTTTTTCTTTTCAATTTCGCTTTGAACGACAGCCTCGTCTTTAATGATCTGACCGATTTGGAGAAGAAAGGGGAAAATCAGAGGGTCTTCCGCTTTTGTTTCAACTAATTTTTTTAATTGATCTGCAATCGCCAGCATCTCCAATGGATGTTCCCTTACTGTTTTTTCAAGAAGTAAAGTGCGCGAGAGCAAGAGCATAAGAGATCTTTGGATTTCCGGATCGCCTAAATTTCTCTCATTAAACAGAATATTCAATCCTTCCACGATGGAGCCGGGATTTAGACTGACAGTTTCGGGGCTTTTGCTTACCTGGGCCGCGTCGATGAGATAATTTTCCACCTGGCTGATTTGTCCCTGAGGGGGCAATTGGCAGTTTAGTTCATACAACGAGGGTTCTGTCAGGGCTAGTTGAGGGGAAAGGCAATCCCTAAGGCCCCTCTTGCCAAGGTCCATCTCATCATAATCTCCAATAAAACGCCCTTCTCCTCTTGCCCTTCCAGCTAGTGGGCGTGTATTTTCCTGACTGACTTCAAGGCCATATTTATTTTCAAATTGGTAAGGCAATCCATAGCCGTTAGGCAGGTAAGCGAGTAGCGGTTTTGCAGGATCTTTTGCGTCGACTATGGTGAGGCACTGATGTTCAGTAACAAATATGCCTGTGCCAAATTCAAGACGATTGATTTTACTTAACCGTTCCTGAATAATTTTTAATCGTATTTCCTGTATATTTTTTTTAATTTCCTGGGGGGTATTGGCGCCGGCTCCAATTGCCTTGCTTTCCAATCCATCGAGCCAAGCCAACCCCTGCACCTGCTCAAGACGGCCCGCTCCAAAGAATGGGCTTAAACAGTAGCCAGGCTTCATCAAACAGCTCATCATTGCTTGCAGGCGGACCCCATTTCCCTTGAAACTGTTTGTTGGAACAGTCAATTGTTCACCATATGGTATTGATGTATCTTTTCGTATTTCCTGAGTATTTGGTTCATCCTTTTCCATAAAGTCGATCATCTGTCTGATCTCTGAAAAATGGGCGCTTTTCCAACCGAACCGCATATGGGGATGGAGGTGAAGAATTTTCTTAAATTCAGTATAGTCGATCTGAGGGGCTGCTGAAACGTCTGCAGAATGATATTGGTTATGCAATGCCCGGTTGATGATTTGCGCTTTCATTAATTGCACAATCTGTTCCGGAGGACAATAGGTCGCATTCAGCCGCAATGATGTTTCCCAAATGTCCTGAGATAAAGAGGTGACGCAACTTGCCATGAGCTCTCTTACGTTTTCGGGTCCTGTTGTGTTTACCGATGAAGTGAATTCGGGAACGGGCAGGGCTTGAAGAGCTGAGAGGCTTACATATTGCGCAAGTGCATATTGCTTTTGTTCGATCAGGGTGTCAGAAGCTCTATGGATCATATTGAGCACGACACAGAGTTCCTTATAATTTGATTTGGCCGCATGATCTTTTAGTGAAGCCAGTAGGGTATCGTGATCTATATTTAAGACCCTCTCTTTGCTTTGCGTGTTTTTACTGGTGACTTTACGTGTTTTCATTCCTTCCGGAAGGGAAACGATCAGTTTTTTTTGTGCCTGCGTTTTGATTCTGTTGTTAAGTACTTGATTTTGAGAATGCTGCACTTCCGCATTGATGGCAATTTGTTGTTGTTTGATCGCTTCGAGCCTGGCAGAAAAATCCTGAAATACTTTTGGCGCCTGGGCTAAATCGGGGATTTTTTTCAGGTGTTTTTGAAATTCCAGCATGTGATTTTCGAAATGTTTTGAAAATTGAGCTTTGTCTTCAACAGATAAACTTTTAAGTGACGATTGAAGTGCTGCATATTCCTCTTCCATAGAGCATAAAAGCCATTCCAATTTATCCATTGAGACGGAATGAGGAAATGCTTTATCTAAACTTTTAAAGATGGCAAAGAGAGGGTCTTGAGAAGAAGGAGCTTTTTCCAGATCTGATTTGACAGGAGTGGAAAAATTGCATAGCATTTCGTGCAGTCTTTTTTGCGAAACATCTTTTGGTTGTTTTTCCAATCCTTTAAGGGGTAGAGGCTGACAGCTAAGGCGCTCCAGATTTTTTAAGCGGATTTTCTCTCTATAGCTTAACTTAGGAGCCTTTGATTGCAGGTTTTCCTGTGTGTAAGCATCCAGAAAAGCATGGATGATGTGAGGGATAGTCTCTTTAGCCGTACCTTCCTGTATTTCGTATTCCGGTTTCAATGGCGTGTTTAATCGTTCATGCAGTCCCTTGATTTCCATGTAAATCTTGTCTTTTTCTCGCCTGAACAGCAAACTTAAGGGAACTGGTTTGTTGTCGATGCTGATTGTGATCGGGACAATTCCAAGAAACGGGCTTAATCCCTTTTCTTTTTCATCGTTAAGGCGTTTTAGGAGTGGTTCTGAGATTTCTTTGGCGCAGGCGGTTGGATTGTGTTTAGGGGTTAATGCAGCAATTTTTTTCCCGGCGTTAATTGCCCCGTCGAATACCGAAAGGAGTTCAGTCTGATTATCCGGAGTGACAGAGCCCTCCATTAACTGACGTTTAACCCGGGTTAACTGATGGACAAATCGTTTTTGTGTAACTACTTCTGTACCAAAAATTTTATGCATCCGATTTGACAGCTTTTTATTTTGGGTGTGAAACTGATACAGAGCAATGAAAGGCGCGATGAATACAGACCATAAGAATTTTAAAGGAAATTTCCTTTGTTTGTGTAGGAGTTTTTGGTAAATTGCCTGTCTTGTTTTCTTAAGGGGAGTCGCGGTGCGAGCTGCTTGTATTTTGCGAATGGTCGTTTTAAATGGTTCGGGTGTTTTTTCAGCCTCTTTGGTTGCAGGGGAAGTGACGTCGCTGACCTTAAGATCTTGAAATGATATTGTAGTTAAGTCTTTATTTTTATATTTTTCAAACAGTTCTTTGCTTAAAGAAGTGACTTTTTGTATATCATTTTGACTTAATTCTTCAGGCGAGGTGACAAACAATTTCACCGATTGATGAGTTGCATTGTTTTCTATTTTTAATAAATAATCCATACAACCCCGCGTAATTAATTTTTTTATATGAATATGATAATTCGGTGTATGATTTTTATTATATGGTTTTTGTAATTAAATGTGAAATTTTTAAACAATTAGAAAATAATCATTGATAGAAATGGACAATATGGACAGAAATGGACGATATGGACAGGCATGGACGACATGGACGACATGGACAATATGAGACAATTGCAGAATTGACAATAAAATAATTTAACAAGATCGTCTCCGGCAAGCAAGATTAAGATCATGATCAAGATCGAGATTAAGAACATTCCTAATCTCGATCTTGATCATGATCTTAATCTTGCTTGCCGAAAAGCGTTTGAACTGGACTTTTACAATTGTCTCATGCCGTCCATGTCGTCCATGAAGTCCATAACTAAGTTACTTAGCCGCCGGCCACTGTACTGAAAGTACGTGCCTGATTCTCTTCAACTTTTTCCATTGAGCGGCGTTGCTCTGCAACAATATCGCGGTGCTTTCTTTCATGGCCGCGCTCTTGTTCTGTTTTTGTTCGTCTAAATTCTGTCTCCGCCTGATTCAATGAAAGGCCCCGCTGCGAATGATCCTCAAATGGTTTTTGAAGGGCTTGTACGCCGCCTCCAATGCCTGTGATGCCGGTAGAGATCGCTTGCTCTGCTTTCATGGCTTTTAATGCCACTGCAGAAACGCCGGCAGTAACACACTTCACTCCAGCTTTTATTCCCATGGCACCGCCAATGATGTTAGCAGCGCCGGCTATAACACTAAGAGCGCAGACGATTCTTTTTTTCTGTAACTTTTGCGACTGCTCGACTAACTCATGGTGTTCTTTTTCTGAGCTTCGGACGCTCTGCGAATCGGCTTGGCCTCTGTCATGAAAATGGAAAAGGGACAGTGCATGAGATAAGCGTAAAAGCTTGTCAACATCTTTAGATTTGATCGCTTCCTGCCATTTCTGATCGAGAGCTGCCTGATGCTGTTCTAACTCTTGTTGGGCAGTAAACCTGGTAACTGCGGCTCGTACTTCTGACATGGTATGTACTCCTTCTATTTAGCGAAAAAATTGTTTTACTGTTTTTTGATCGTTATCGACTATCCGTTTAAGTTGCTCAAAATGACGGTTCATCTCCTCGGCGATTTGAGACAAACTCAGCTGATGCCAGTGCGCATGTGTCAGATTTTGCTCTCGTATGTATGAAATTTTTGTCATTTGTCCTGTGGTTTCCCCATGCTCGTATTTGGATTTGGCATGGAAAATTTCTGCTGCGCCGCCTCCGATCCCTGCAGCTGAGGAAACAACGCCAAGCCCGACTTGCGCGCCTGAAGTCGATAGAGCTGCCGGAAGCTGTCCTCTGGACATGAAGAAGCCGATAATTGCGCCGACAATTGCAGTCGCTGTCGCAACCCATGTCACAGTGCTTAAAACTTTTTGTTCTTTTTTTTGTTTGCTGCTGTCGACTTCCAGATTGTAATGTTCTTTTGTAAGTTCCGTATTTTCTGTCGAAAGATTTTGCATCGCCCGGTGCAGCAACAGGGCATGTTCCCCTTTGTTTTCCCTTTGTGTCAAGTGCGCCTGATAGATATCCATCGGGCTTAAGATGTGGCTTTGTGTTTTACTCTTTCCGGCGTTAAGCATATCGCTTGCCGCTAAACTTTCCGTATCGACCGGAGTGATCACATCCTGAATAACTTGTTGAACCGGGACAATAAGCGCCGGATCATTGTTTTTTGGATCTGCGAGCGTGCTGGTCATTAAGTGATTTGATACGCCGCTAACTCGTTCGATGCTACGACTCATATCTGATTCCTTAAGGTTTACTTATTTACCGATGGCGCGTGCTTTATTAATCTTATCGTCGTGCAATGGTTTCATGATTGCCCGTGCGAGTTGGAAAGACTCAGTCCGTTCTGTATGAAGCCTATTGACCGTTTGCAGTTGCATGTCATTGAGAATATTATAATCTTCACATGTCATGTTAATATTCTCAATTAAGAGTTTGCGCTCTTCGCTGTTGAACTTGGATTGGCCGGGTTTAATCTCTACCCCATATTCTGCCGCCTTGGCCAGCATCTCTTTGAGTTCCGGCCTTGCACTGCAGTCGAATTCATTATTGACAGTGACTGCATTAATCGATTTGATGAGCTTATGGAGGTAGGTGACTTTCCCTTGCCGTTCCTTTAGCTCAGCGTATTCAGATTTGAGTTTATTTTCAAGAGAGTTTAACCGGTGGCTATGGATGAGCAAAGCCATTGTCTCCAATCCCATTTGACTGTCTGATGTCGATTTGGACACATTGTGAACATCATCGATCTGTTGAATAGCTTCCGTTATATCTACATTTGCAGATTGATTTTGCGACATGTCATACTCCTTAGAGATAGTTTTCGTGCCCGTGCTCGTGAGCGTGCCCGTGCCCGAATTTATTGATTATTTCCGAACTCTCTAAACGCTTTATCCTCGATTCTACCACCCCGCTGTTTTTTTTCAAATGGAAAAACAAATTGAAAAAAAATAGAGGTTGTTTTATCAAAAACTGATAACCTATACAAAAACAATCGGAAAAGATAAATTAGATGCGGGCACGGGCACGCTCACGGGCACGTAAACTAATTCTTCATCTTGTTTGTGTATAATTCTAACCAAGGAAATGTAAAATGTTGATCGATCTATCTAAATGTTGTCTCATTGCAATGGCATGTGCAGTACCATTTTTTCTTAGCGCAAATGTGGAAGCTCCAACATCTGCTATAGTTGAATTAAACCCTACAAAGGGAAATCATGTGGCAGGTACAGTCGTGTTTACCCAGGTTGCCGGCGGGGTGGAAATCGAAGCCAATGTCACCGGGCTGACTCCGGGCAAACACGGGTTTCATGTTCATGAACATGGCGATTGCAGCGCGCATGATGCTTCGTCTGCAGGCGGTCATTTCAATCCTACAAAAAAGAAACATGGCGGTCCCGACAGTCCCGAAAGACATGTCGGCGATTTTGGCAATCTGGTGGCCGATAAAAACGGGGTGGCTCATTATAAGCGCGTCGATACCGTGATTTCTTTGACAGGGCCCGATTCGATTATCGGCAAATCGATTGTGGTTCATGCAGATGAAGATGATCTGACCACGCAACCGACAGGGAATTCCGGCGCGAGAATTGCTTGCGGTGTCATTGAAGAGCAATAAAACTTCCCCATGCCGTTCGATCTGAATACTCTCACACAACTTCCCCCCAAGCCCGGCGTCTATTTGATGAAAGGCAGTGGAGGGGAGGTCCTCTATGTTGGCAAAGCGAAAAATCTTAAAAATAGAGTGCGTCAATATTTTCTTCCTCGCGGGGATGGACGGATGATCATCCCTTATCTCATTGCCAAAGTGGAACATATTGACACCATTGTCGTTACCTCGGAAAAGGAGGCGCTCCTTCTTGAAAATAACCTCATCAAGCAGCATCAGCCACGCTATAACGCTCTTCTAAAGGACGATAAAGCATATGTCGGGCTTAAGATCAATGTCCAGCATCCTTGGCCAATGTTGTCGATGATCCGTTATAAAACTCTTCCAAAAGACCGGGCAGCCTACTTCGGTCCCTATACCAGCGCTGAGGCAACAAGGCAGACTCTCGATCTGCTGCACAAGATCTTTCCTTTACGACAATGTTCCGATCAGGAGTTTGCCCGCAGGACAAGGCCCTGTATTTTGTACGATATGAAGCGGTGTCTGGCCCCTTGTGTCGGAAAATGCACAAAAGAGGAATATGCAAAACTGGTCCAGCAAACAACGCAATTTTTGCGCGGGGCGGACAGACAGGTTTTGAAGGGGTTGTACCGCGAAATGGAGCAAGCTTCTCTTGCTTTGCATTTTGAAAAGGCGGGCGGTTTATTAAAAACGATCAGACAGATCGAAAGCACCATTGAGGAACAGAATGTCGACCGGATCCGCGGCGGAAAAAGCATCGATGTACTGGCAATTTTTCGGGAGGGCAACGAGCTTGAGCTGACCAAACTGATGTTTCGGGGCGGCAAATTAATGGGATCTAATGATTACCACTTTGCAAACATCGCAGAAGAGGATAGTGAACTCTTCGAAACGTTTATGCAGCAGCATTATGCAATACATGAACTGCCTCGTGAAATTTTGCTCCCTTCTCTTCCTGAAAATTGGGCGACCCTTGCTGACCTGTTATCGGAAGGGAAAACAGCGGTCCATATCTTAAGCCCAAAGAGGGGAGAGAAAAAAGCTTTGCTCGATATGGCTAAGGCAAATGCCGAAGCGTCCTTTAAAAAGAGGGGGGGCGTTGCAGCCTCGCAAGAGAAAATATTACTGGAAATGCAGGAGCGTTTCCGGCTCGTCAACTATCCAAAGAAAATCGAGTGTTTTGACAATTCCCATATTGCCGGCACATCGAATGTCTCCTCGCTTGTTGTCTTTGTCGATGGAGTGAAGAGTCCTTCCGGGTATCGCAAATATAAGAGCCGTCAGGATACCGGTTCTGATGATTATGCAGCCATGAGGGAAGTTTTGGAAAGGCGTTACCGCAAAGGCAAAGAGATGGAAGAGCTTCCCGATCTGTTGATTGTCGATGGAGGCAAAGGACACCTGAATATCGCATTAAAGGTGTTAAAAGATCTCGATATCATTTCTGTCGATGTCATTTCTGTGGCTAAAGAGGAGGGAAGGCACGACCGGGGAATCACGGAAGAGCAGGTGTTTTTGCCTGAAATTAAAGATCCGGTCATCCTTAAACGCAATTCCAGCCTCTTATTCTTACTGCAGCAAATACGCGATGAGGCCCACCGGACGGCAATTAGCTATCATCGCCTGTTGCATCGCAAAAAGAATTTACGCAGCAGCATTCTCGATATCCCCGGTATCGGTCCTGTCAAATTTAAGATTCTGTTAAAGCATTTTGGAAGTTTAAAAGGGCTTTTACAGGCAACGAGGGAAGATCTATCTGCAGTTTCAGGTCTTACAGCCGCCAATGTTCAAGCGATTTTGGCTTTTATTAATGTTCATTCCACTGATCATAAAGGATTTGAAGCTGTTTGATTTCTTTGATCCAGTCGGCCTTTTCGGCATCATAGCGGGGATCATTGCTGGGATAGCCATGCGGGTCATCCTGAGGAATCCCTAAATACTCAAGAGCTCGTTTTCCGATCTCGCGAAACACTGGCGCCGCGCAAGTGCCGCCATGATGGGTTTTTCCAACTCCTGGCTCATAACCATATTTAGGCTCATCGATTGCGACGGCAAGAACAAAGACGGGCTTGGATGCCGGGGCAATCCCGACAAAATTGGAGCAGACGTGCTGCGGGCAATAGATTCCATTGATCGCTTTATCGCCTGTGCCTGTTTTTCCACACTCAGAATATCCCGGAATATCGGCCCTTCGCGCCGTACCTCCCACTTTCGTAGTGAATCTCATTGCCGTCATGATTTCTTTGGCAATTTTTTCCGAAAGAACTCTCGGAAATTTTTTCGTCCTTTGCGGCCCCGTATTGTCCAGGAGGGTGATCTCTTTTCCATTGCCTTGATCCTGGGTGATTTTTCGCACGAGGGTGGGGGTGACTAAAAAACCTCCATTGGCAAAGACTGCATAGGCTCTTGCCAATTGAAGAGTAGTTGCCTGAACATTATGTCCAATTGCCAATATATAGGGAGTTCCTTTCGACCATTCCAAAGCACCATTTGGATGTTTTTTTCCCGGAGTTGGCAAAACTCCTCCGCTTTCTGCCGGCAATTCAATTCCGGTTTTACTTCCAAGACCAAAATCTTTCTGCAGCCTTTCCCTATACCAGTTATTCCCTAACAACTTGACAATTTTTTCTGCCAGTTGGGCCATGTAGATGTTCGAAGATTTTTGAATCGCCATCTGTGCATTTAAATATTTATGAAAATGGGTATCCTTAAGAGGTTTTTTACGTCCGGGAAAACTGGAGTTTGAAGTGGGGACAATGGCTGTCGGATCGAAAAGTAAAGGTTGTTTTCGTTTCATCAGCTCATCGTTCGCTTTTAAAGCCACTGCCAATGTGATCGCTTTCATACTCGAGCCTGGTTCATTTGCATCGGTAATTGCTTTGACCTTGGTATTTTCAATGAGCTTTGGATTATTGAAATAGGTGGAATATTCGGCAGGAGAGAAAAAAGGATACTGGGCAAGCGCCCAGATCTCCCCCGTATAGGGGTCCATGATGATCGCCCAGCCGCTCGAGGCTTCCGCTTTGATTACTCCTTTGGCCAATTCCTCCTCTGCAATGGCTTGCAGGCAATGATTGATTGTCAAATGGATGTCGCTTCCATGTTTAGGGGCGGCAATGATCTCCCCGGTTTCCAGTGCTTTGGAGGGTGAGCGCATCAAGCGCCTTTTTCCTTGCGTACCCTGCAGGTATTTATTGAAATATAACTCCAATCCGCCGGTCGGTTTTGCTTCGGCTGTCGTTTGGTCTTTATCATCGCATATGGTATGAAGCACCTGGCCTAAAAGCTTTCCGAAAGGGTATGAGCGTTTATAATCGCTTACAAAAAATAACGCGTTTACGGGGATGCGGTTCTTGCGTGCAAAGGGAAGCCACCAGTTCAGGATATCCTCTTGTGTTTTTTTATCTAGCCACATGAACAGTTTGCGGCTATGGGTTTTGCGGGTAAAGGTCTGCTTTAAGGCTTTTGTGTCGCTTAAACTACTTTTTAGTCCCGGCGTTTTGCAGAGCATGCCGATGATTTCGTCGTGCAGGGAAGGGGGAATGGACAAGGGATCGACATATAAATGGGACTTTTGCACATCTATCGTAAAGCACTCAGCCTCTTCCGGGTGTCCTTTTTTTAGCGGATTTGAGATAAACGTGCCCCGCTTGAATGGCTCATTCACGAGAAAGTAGTGCTGTCTTTCGGCTATTTTTGACCAGTGGTCCCCATCGACAATTTGAATCTGGTAGAACTGGGCGACCAGCAAAGAGAAGAGAAGAATGATTGCAAGCGATAGGAAAAGAAGTCTTTTTCTGTTGGGATCGTTGGTCATGTATTATTTATAAATAATGATCTGTTCATTGAGATGAGGATATTTTAAATGGCTGTACTCCGGTTTTTTTAGAAGCTCCATCAGCAAAACAGGATTTTCCAATTGTTCCAGCTCATATTTTAGTTGTATGTTCTGTTCATGGATTTTGCGCACCTCTTTTGCAAGGGAAGGAATGGCAAGGCGAAGCGCGGTCAATGAATTATGTTTATCAATATACGCATATAAAGTTCCGGCGGCAACGAAAATGCAGGTCAATCCATAAATAAATCGTTGAATCATAGAATGCTAAATCTTCCTTGCCACCCTTAGCTTTGCACTTCGGCTTCTTGGGTTTTGCGTAATTTCTTCTTCATTTGGCACAATCGGCTTTTTAGTGATTATTTCCAATTGCGGTTTTTTATCAATAAATAAACCGCATAAGCCGGAAGTTTGGACCTTATCATCCGCTGCATGACGCATGACATTTTTGACAATCCGGTCCTCAAGGCTATGAAAGCTGATCACGGCAAGGATTCCGCCGGGCACAAGAGCTTCAATGGCTAAAGGAAGGGCGCGTTTGATTGCCATTAATTCATCGTTGACTGCAATGCGAAGGGCCTGAAAGATCAATGTTGCCGGATGGACCCCTTTTTTGTTGAATGGCAATCCCTTTTTGAGAAGCTCAGCGAGCTGTAAGGTCGTAGTGATCGGATGGGCGCTTCTTGCTGAGACAATGGCATAGGCGGCTTTCTTCCAATGTTTTTCTTCCCCATAATCGCGAAAGAGGATGGCCAGATCGCGCGTCGACCATGTGTTGACTATTTCTGCAGCGTTGAGGGGTTGTTCCGGGTCCATTCTCATATCCAAGGGTCCATCTCTCATAAAGCTGAAGCCCTTTTCTTGCCACATCCGTCGATTTTGCAACATCTGAGAAAGGAGTCGCTTGGGACCTCAATGGAGAGCCTGCC
>JABDCW010000010.1:46451-49919 GCA_013287905.1 Chlamydiota bacterium
CTTTTCTGCCATATCCAACTGCATCGATGAGACACCTAAGTCGCATATGATCCCATCAACGCCGGTAATGGCCAATTTTTTGAGATGGCGGTCGAGACCGGAAAAATTTCCTTCAACGATATGCACAAGAGACTCCCAAGGGCTTAAGACCTTAGCGGCGATCTGTCTTGCCGCAGGGTCCTGATCGATGCCGATCAGGCATTTGATTTCGGGGTGGTGTTCTAATATGGCCTTTGAATGACCTCCGGCACCTAATGTCATATCGACAAACGTATGCAACGGCTTGTCTTTGAAAGATGCCAGTATTTCCTGCAGTAAAACTGAAATGTGCGGCATTATTTTCCCACTTTTTCGATAGCGATCCTGGCAGGCTCTCCATTGAGGTCCCAAGCGACTCCTTTCTCAGATGTTGCAAAATCGACGGATGTGGCAAGAACTTCATTGAAGATCATCTCTCCATGCACGAGAAAACAATCCTGTATGCGAGGCGTAGAGTCTATATTGAGGGAGACTCTGTCAGTCACGGCAAATCCAAGGTCTCTTCTCATGGTGTTGATTTTGTTGATGATCTCCCGGGCAATGCCTTCGAGCAACAGGGAATCGGACAATGTGGTATCCAATGCGATCGTAAGCAGCCCTTCATTTGCTGCGATCAGTCCCGGACGAACTTGTCTTTCGACAGAGACATCTTCGGAAGAGACATGAAGCCCGTCCATCCCGTCAATAGTAAGGGTGATCTCCTTTCCTGCCAGGAGTGCAGAGAGCTGGAATATTTCGAGAGTATCGATTGCCTTGTGAACAGCCGGCATGAATTGACCGACCTTTTTTCCAAGGATGCGGAAATTGGGTTTAGCTTTCAAGGAAACAAAACGGGATTCGTCCGTGTCAAAAAAGATCTCCTTGACATTGAGCTCATCGGCAATCAGATGCTTCTGTTCCTGGAGAAATTGTAAGAGACGGCTATCTTTAGTGATGACATAGGCGGCCGGCAGAGGTTGACGAACTTTTAGTTTATGTTCCTTCCGAAGTGAGTGTCCAAGGCTTACGCATGTTTGCACGGCAGCCATCGCCTCTTCGAGGCTTTCGTCTCTTTGTTCTGCAACATAATGGGGAAATGTGCATAAATGGACGGAAATGGGCATCTCTTTCCTTCGTAAAACGAGATAAATGGCATCGGTGATAAAAGGGATAAAGGGTGCTGCCACGGTGACCAGTTGCAATACCACATAATAAAGAGTGGAAAAGGCTTGCGTGCGATCCTGCGATTCCTGATCATTCCAAAACCTGCGCCTGCAGCGGCGTATATACCAGTTGGTCAACTGATCGACAAAGGAGACGAATGGTTCGACAGCCTGGCTTAAAACATAATCATCCATTCCCTCTTCAATGTGTTTACTCAGGTGATTCAGGCGGGAAAGGATCCACCGGTCCATGACATCTTTTGGTTTTTGTGTTGCAGGCGGATTGTCAGGTTCCCAATTATAGATGTTTGCATACGTGATCAAAAAGCTGAATGCATTCCATAGCGGGATCAATATTCTTCTGAGCACTAACTCAACCCCGCTTTCGGCAAAGCAAAGGTCATCCCCTTGTACTGCGCCGCTATGCATCATGTAGAGTCGTACAGCATCGGCCCCATATTTTTGTACGACAATGCTTGGATCCGGGTAATTGCGCAGCCGTTTTGACATTTTGCTGCCATCTGCGGCTAAAATAATGCCATTGACAATCACATTTTTAAAGGCCGGGGATTGGAACAGGGCTGTCGAAAGCACTGTCAACGTATAAAACCAGCCCCGTGTCTGGTCTAATCCCTCGCCAATAAAGTCGCTTGGAAATCCCTTTTTAAACAGCTCCTGATTTTCAAAGGGAAAATGGTTTTGTGCATAAGGCATAGAGCCCGATTCAAACCAGCAGTCAAAGACCTCTTCGATCCGTTTAAATTGCTTGCCATTACGGGTAACAACCAAATCATCGATAAAATGGCGGTGCAGATCGTTAATTTTTGCTCCTGTCGCCTCTTCCAATTCTGCAATACTGCCAAAAACGATCACTTCTCCATCGTCTGCCTGCCAGATCGGGATAGGGGTTCCCCAGTAGCGGTTGCGGCTGATGGCCCAGTCCCTTGCGCCTTCCAGCCACTTGCCAAAACGGCCATGTTTAATATTTTCTGGAGACCAGTGAATTTGCTCATTCGACCGTAATAAATCTGGCTTGATCTTTTCTACTGCGACAAACCATGTCTCGACCGCTTTATAGATCAGGGGAGTGTCTGAGCGCCAGCAAAATGGATAGCGGTGGTGCAATGTTCCCGATTGAATCACCACCCCTTTAGCCTTTAAACGTTTAATAATGTCTTTATCGGCGTCTTTGACGAAGAGGCCGGTATATTCCGGAATTTCGGCCGTAAATTGACCATTATTATCCACGGGACAGACTAAAGCGATCCCGGCCCGTTGGCACGCGAAAAAGTCGGCCTCTCCAAATGCCGGTGCTGAATGCACCATTCCCGTTCCTTCATCGATTGTCACCTGATCGTCCGGGATGACGCGAAATGCCCCATCCTTTTCGTGAGCAGAGAAATAATCGAAAAGGGGATGATACCTTTTTCCCTCGAGGTCTTTTCCGAGGCATTGACTCACGACTTCATATTGGTTTTGCTCTTTATCGTAGGCCGGCAAGCGGGATTTTCCTAAGTAAAAATATCTGCCTGTCGCCTTCTCGCGGACCTTTACATATTCGATCGAGGGGTGGGCCATAACGGCTAAGTTCGAAATGAGGGTCCATGGGGTTGTGGTCCATACCAGCAAGAATGTGTCGGGTTCGTCTTTCAAGGCAAGAGCCACGGTCAACGAAGGATCGTCGACATCCTTATAGTTTTCTCCCGCTTCAAAATTAGACAGGGGGGTGCCGAGTTTGGCAGAAAATGGCATGACTTTAAAGCCCTGATAGACCAGACCCTTCTCATAAAGCTGTTTAAAAACCCACCAGACCGATTCCATGAACTTTAAGTCCATCGTGCGATAGGTATTGGTAAAATCGACAAACCGACCCATTCGGGAAACCAGAGCTTTCCATTCTTCGGAATAGCGCAAGACAATTTTTCTGCACTCTTCATTGAATTTGGCAATTCCAAATTTTTCAATGGAAGCTGCGCCCGATAATTGGAACGCTTTTTCAATCTCATTTTCGATCGGAAGTCCATGGCAATCCCAGCCAAATCTTCTGGGGACCCAATATCCCTTCATTGTCTTATAGCGGAGCACGACGTCTTTGATTGTGCCGGCAAGAAAGTGGCCGTAATGGGGAAGGCCCGTAGCAAACGGGGGGCCGTCATAGAAGGAGAATAAGGGTTTGTCCTGATTGTTTTCTACTGAGCGCTCAAAAATTCGATTCGTTTGCCAATAATGTAAGATGCGGCATTCCCGTTCATCAAATGTCTCATTCTTGTTTTCATCAAACATGTGT
>JABDCW010000011.1 GCA_013287905.1 Chlamydiota bacterium
AGAAGAAAAAGAAATAACTGAGAACCTGAAATTAGCCTTAAGAGAAATCGGGGAAATACAACCCTGGTTCGATAAAAAGTTTCAGACGTGGGTATTTTTCCATGATCTTTACCCTGTGGAGTACTCAGGTGACACAAAGGAAGAAGTTGTTGAGAACTACCCTTTGTATCTAAATGAATTTATCAAGCACCGCCTTCAAAATAGATTATCTCCAATCATGGAGAAGAAGACAAAGGGACATGGTGGATTTTGAAGCGATTACCTCTCTTAATCGCTTCAAAATCTGAGTTGATTAGTCTCTCTGTGTAATCTATTTACTTTAAATAAAAATCATTATATAATAAAACAAACAAGAAAAATAATATATGGAGATTATCATGCCATTTAAATTAGATAACTATGAGATGCATAAAAAATGGCTTTTGCCTATTTTTGGCGGGTATAGTTTAGACCATTTTTCAAAGGCCACAAAAGAATCGACATGGAAAGGCAAAACAGTGCAAGTGTTCACAGGGATAATCGAGGCAATCCCTGTCCTTGGTCATATCGTTTCACTTGCGGAAAAATATATGTGCAGCAAACCGGCTGTATTTAAGGGAAATAATCCCAATGTTACCATGGATGCTAATGGAAATGTAACGATAAAGGGAAATTGCTCGAATGTGAAAGTCAGCCGAGGAACAAAAATTTCGCTATTTGGAATCACAATTTTGGAGACAGACCCCTCGATATCTATCGGAAAAATGAGAGGAGTTTGGCACGTATTAAAAGGGTCTGGTAATATCATTTCCGAAAAACGGGATGTAGCACCATTTACTAATATTTGTAGCGAAGGCCCAATCGATGTCGTTGTTACACAAAGCGATCACCCTGAGGTCAATGTTACAGCCGATGACAATCTCATGTCATACATTTCAACCATCGTAGAAAATGGAAAACTGTTTATTAGAGTAAAAAGACCTCAAGAGTATTCCAGCATAAGTTGCGCAAATGTCAAGATTTCTCTCAATGTCACAAAAGTGGAAGAAATCATCAATTCAGGCACAGGAAACATGTCAGCGAACAATGAATTGAAATTTGATAACCTTAAGATCGTCAATAAGGGAACCGGGAACATGGAAATGGGTGTCAATGGCCAAACATTGGAAGTAGTAAATAGTGGCACAGGCAATGTTCGGCTATCTGGCTCTGCAGCGAATCAAACAGTCAGTAATAACGGAACAGGCAACTACGAAGCGATGAATTTACAAAGCGATTCTGCTGCCTTAACCAACAAGGGCACAGGCAACGCTTTTGTTCAGGCAAAGACAGACCTTAAGGTTAACAGCTTAGGAACCGGGAATGTCCACTACAAAGGCGATGCAACGCTGTCACAGCAAAATCGAGGGACTGGTTCAATAAAAAAAGTATAATTGACGCGATAGGCGAGTTTTTCTTACGTACTATGTGCTATGATCAAGGTAACAAGGCCGTCACGGCCTTGAGCCAGGTCGAGACGACCTGGCTACTTTGTAAAAACTCGCCCATCGCGTTAATTACCCCTTTGCTTTGCGTTAATTTTTTTTTAAGTCACTACATACATCTTTAGTACATCATTTTCGCACAAAAAAATATCGAACATTTTCGTGTAAAATACTTGCATTATGTTTTCATTTATTGTAACCTTCCTGTAAGTAACGAAACCGAAAGACCACCCCCATCTACACTAGTACCTAAAGGCAATTATTATCCCGGAAAAAAGCTATGGATGTTCTAAAGATCACAGGAGGAAATCCCCTTAAAGGGACTGTCAAAGCCTCCGGAGCAAAAAATGCAATGACAAAACTCCTTGTCGCCTCGCTGCTTTCCGATAAGAGATGCCGCTTTTACAATGTTCCGAATATCGGCGATGTCGAAGTGACCCTTGCATTATGCCAGGAGATCGGCATGCAAGTGAGTTGGGACAAAGAAGCCGGCATCATGGAAGTCCAGACGAAAGAATTAAAAACATCTTATGTCCCCCAGCGCTTCTCAGGCGCCAATCGAATCCCTATTTTGATGATCGGGGCCCTTTTAGGGCGCACTGATGAAGACATTATCGTCCCGACAGTCGGGGGCTGCGCAATTGGCCTTCGCTCGGTTGATTTTCATATCGAAGCATTGCAAAAGCTTGGCGCCAGCATTGAATATCGCGGCATGAAAAAAGAGGGGGCCTATTTTGCCCACGCCCATAATGGGCTAAAAGGAACATTGATCAATTTGCCCTATCCATCGATCGGCGCCACTGAAAATACAATTTTAGCCAGCGTGACGGCAAGAGGCCTCACAGTCATCAAAAATGCTGCCATCGAACCGGAAATTGTCGAATTGATTCTTTTCTTGCAAAAGCTTGGAGCCATTATCACTCTCGATGTCGACAGGACGATCCGCATTCAGGGGACGCGCCGTTTCTACGATGTCGAACACACTGTCATTCCGGACCGCATTGAAGCAGCTTCCTGGGGCATGGCAGCCATCAGCTCAAAAGGCCGTGTATTTGTAGAAGGCGCAGAGCACCGTAACATGGTCACCTTTCTCAATAAAATACGGGAAGTTGGCGGCGGATTTGACATTAAAAGCAACGGCATAGAATTCTTTTATGCGGGACCGACACAAGGCGGCTTGCATCTCGAAACAGATGTCCATCCAGGTTTTATGACAGATTGGCAGCAGCCATTTGTTGTTCTGCTTACGCAGGCATCCGGGTCGTCTGTCGTTCATGAAACCGTCTATGAAAACCGCTTTGGCTATACCGAAACCCTATCTGAAATGGGTGCGGATATCACATTGTTCAAACAATGCCTTGGAGGAAAATCCTGCAGATTTGCCTCGCAAAGTTTTTGCCATAGCCTGATTGTCAAAGGACCATGCTCGTTAACAGCAAAGGATATTACCATCCCCGATCTTAGGGCCGGATTTGCCTATGTGATGGCGGCAGCACTGGCAAAAGGAACAAGCCGTATTTCCGGATTAAAATTCCTCGATAGAGGGTATGAGAATTTAGCTAAAAAATTACTCTCGTTAGGCGTCGATGCCTCGCGAGAAGTTTGCATGCAAGCTATTCCCCCTTGCCCCATCAACGCCCAGATCGAAAGTCTATAATTCTTAAATTATGCAACAGGTCTAACCTCAAATATGGGCCATTAGCAGTTTTGAAAGAGGTCTATTATGCTCAAATCCCTGATAAAAAAATCGGCAGACGATGCACACAGAATCGTTTTGCAACTGCAAGAGTCTAATAATTTGGCTTTTATAGAGAAAGCTGCTATAATGATAGCTGACACTTTTCGCAAAGGAAATAAAATACTCATTGCAGGAAATGGGGGTAGTCTTTGCGATGCAATGCACTTTGCCGAAGAATTGACCGGAATATTTCGAAATAAACGCCCGGCATTGCCGGCAATAGCCTTATCGGACCCAGGGCATCTCACATGCGTAGGCAATGATTTAGGCTTTGAGTCGGTTTTTTCACGAGGGGTAGAAGCCTACGGCAAAGAAGGGGACATCTTCATTGGTCTTACGACAAGCGGAAATTCGGTCAATATTAACAGGGCAATGGAAAAAGCCGGAATGATGAAAATGAAAACAATAGCCTTTCTTGGAAAAGGAGGGGGCAAACTTAAAGGCATCGCCGATCTGGAAATGATCATTACCGACTCACTCACCTCGGACAGAATACAAGAAGCCCACATGGCTGCCATCCACATTATCATTGAAATGGTCGAATACCAGTTGTTTACAACATCTTAGTAAATCATGCAACAATCAATCGAAAAGAAATTCCAGGACATTGTCTCAAAGAAGCAAAAAGGGTGGATTGCCTGCTGTCTTCGACTCATGTTATGGATATTCAGCTTGCCATACCGGCTCTATGTCAATATTCTCAACTGGATGTATAATCATAATTGGCTAAGACGTTATTGCCCTCCCGTCCCTGTTGTTATCAGCGTCGGCAATATCGTTGTGGGCGGCACGGGAAAAACACCGATGACATTAAAAATTGCGCAGGAATTCTACCACGATTACGTTATCGCCATTCTTTCGCGCGGGTATCGATCGCCGGCTGAAAAGCTCATCTCCCCTATCATGCTGAGCAATCGCGATGGGCCGATGCAATCGGCCGCATTTTGCGGGGATGAACCCTACCTCTTATCACAAAGACTTCCAAAAGCCTATGTCTTTGTCGGAAAAAACAGGCATAAAGCCGCAGATATGGCAGCACGGGAAGGGGTGCAATTAATCTTGCTGGATGACGGAATGCAACATCGCCGTTTGGCACGCGATTTTGATGTCGTCGTCATCGATGCGACAGACCCGTTCGGACAAGGACACTATTTACCGAGGGGTTTTTTGCGCGAAGGATGTTCCGGATTATCCAGGGCCAGCCTGTTGATTATAAATCACGTAGAGACAAGGGAATCTTTTGACAAAATCAAAAGGCAGCTCATGACCTATAGTTCTGCCCCCATCATAGGGACTCAAGTCAATGTCCTGGGAATCAAAACGCTATCCGATCTTCCGATCGAATCTCTGGAAAAAATGAAAATTGGGATATTTTGCGGGATTGCGCATCCCGATTATTTTCATCGAACGGTCTCTTCCCTTGGGGCAAACATCGTCCATCACGCTTATGTTGGCGATCATAAAGAATTAACCCCTCAAGAATTAGTTACTTTTGCCAGGGAATGTAAAGAGCTTGGAGCTGAATTGATTTTATGTACAGAAAAGGATAAAATAAAGTTGTCGGAAAATATACAGTTGGCTCTCCCCCTTGCCTGGTTGGAAATCGGGATCAAAATCGTCGAAGGGGAAGAGCAATATCAAGCCTTTATCGATCAAATCAAAGCACGTTTAACAATATGACTCAACACTCATTAAATGCTCATCAACAAGATGCTGTTGATACAATCCATGGCCCGCTTTTGGTTTTGGCAGGGGCCGGGTCGGGAAAAACACGGGTAGTCACCTACCGGATCGCCAATCTTTTGTCGCATGGGGTTGACCCTTATGACATTTTAGGGTTAACTTTTACAAATAAAGCCGCTGGAGAAATGAAAGAGAGGGTCTACAGCCTGACAAACGCCCAGGTTTTGATCTGCACTTTCCATAGCCTCGGAGCGCGCATTTTACGAGAGTCTATCACTCATCTGAACTACAGCAAAAATTTCACGATCTACGATGACCAGGATATCTTAAAGTTAGTGAAGATCTGCCTGGAAGAGATTCAGGACGCATCGAAGATCGATCCTAAGATCGTATTAAATTATATCTCATCCTGCAAAAATGCGTTGCGCGATGCAGACAGTGATTCATCAAAGAATGCACACGATTCAGAATTGATTTTACAAACTGTTTATGCCAGATATCAGGCAAAATTGCGCGAAAGCAATGCCCTTGATTTTGACGACCTTCTCTATCTTCCCATTCGCCTGTTTCGCGAGCATGCAAATGTTTTGGAATATTATCAAAAACGGTGGTCATTCCTCTTAATCGATGAATATCAGGATACCAATGCAGCACAATACGCTTTGATCAAATATCTAATTGCCAAACATAATAACCTTTGTGTTGTCGGCGATCCCGACCAATCGATTTACTCTTGGCGAGGTGCGAATGTTGGCAATATTTTAGGGTTTGAAAGAGACTTTCCCGGGGCAAAAGTCATTAGGCTGGAACAAAACTATCGCAGCCGGTCTACGATCCTCGAAGCTGCCAATGCTTTGATCAGCCACAATAGCGAGAGGTTAGAGAAAAGCTTATGGAGCGACTTGGGTCCCGGTGAAAAAATCAAATGCTTCACAGCAGATACGGAACGGGGGGAAGCAGAATTTGTCACGGATAAAATCCTTGAATATCATAAAAAGTATCATATTCCTTTAAAGCAAATTGCCGTTTTTTATCGGACAAACGCACAATCGAGGGCTTTGGAGGATAAATTTCTTCTCCAGTCTATTCCTTATGTGATCGTTGGGGGGGTATCCTTCTATCAAAGGCGCGAGATCAAAGATATATTGGCTTTTTTACGCATTGTTCTGTCCGGTGTCGATCTCATTGCCTTTTCCCGAACGATCAATATTCCAAAAAGAGGGATTGGAGAGACAACGGTCGAAAAATTGAGACATTTTGCCTCGCTGGAAAATTGTTCCCTGATCGAGTACTGCTATAAACTGACCGGAGATACCCCTCTCCAACATGGATTAAAATTAAATGCCAAACAAAAACAAGCATTAAAATCCTATATTGACATTATTTACCACTTGCGCGAGATCAACCAATCCGGTTCTTTGCAGGAACTGATTAAAGCGGCGATCATTCAGACCGGCTATTTTACCTATCTGGATGGCGAACCGGAAACAGCTGAGGAGCGCAAAGAAAACTTAAATGCCCTGGTTGCTAAGGCCGCAGAATGGGAGTCAGCGGCAGATGCCCCGACATTAGAAGGGTTTTTGGAAGAGCTTTCATTAAAGTCGACCCTGGATGAGACTATGAACTCTAACGACAGAGTCAACCTCATGACAATCCATAATGGAAAGGGGCTCGAATTTACCCTTGTCTTTTTGGTGGGAATGGAAGAAGATCTGTTTCCTCATGCGAATGCAAGAGAAGACGAAAGGGCAATAGAAGAAGAGAGGCGCCTTTGCTATGTCGGGATAACAAGAGCTAAGGAATATCTTTTTATCTGCGATGTCCGGCAGCGATTTTTATGGGGGACAACGAGAGCGCAAAGACCAAGCCGTTTTTTAAAAGAGATCCCCCACCAATCGGTGGAAAAGATTCGGTTATCGTATTATAGGTATTAAATTAACATTTCTTTACCCATTGAATGAGCTGCTGATCCATCCAAAAATAATCCCGCTCAATGTCTGCCCATCCGATAAACCCTAAATGACCGCCGCAATCAGCAAGCGATAAAGTGACGGAAGGGGGCAATGGAAACTCCATGCCAACCTTATAGTCGACAAATGGATCATCGACAGAAAATAGAATGCGGCAAGGACTTTTAATATAATGAAGCAAAAAACGGCTGCTGCATTGTTGGTAATAATCAAACGCGCCCTGAAATCCCCAAATCGGCGCAGTGACCAGACAGTCAAATTCATATAAATTAACAAACATCCGACCCTTCAACCATGGTTCGGCCTGTTTTTTTAAATGATTCATGTAATACTTATTATACGCACGGTTCGATGCACGTGCGAGGAGAGCTGAGCTATGAGCCAGATCCAGCGGAGGACAGACAGCAATTGTCAAAGCAAGAAGTTGATTATCTGTCATCCCAAGCTCGCCTGCCAATTTCAGAGCAATATTTCCCCCCAGTGAAAATCCAATCAATATCAATGGCGACAAGGGATTAGCTAAATGTAATGTTTTTAAAACAGCTAAAATATCAGCCGTCAGCCCTCCATGATAAGGCCTTGCAGTCAACCCTTCCCCAGACCCGCACCCCCTCATATTTACGCGAACAACCTGGTACCCCTTTTGGTAAAACTTACGACTAAGGCGGATCATATAAGGGGAATTATGACTTCCACCGAGGCCATGCAAAAGAACTATCGTCTTATCAATGACTTTCCAGGAGGAAGGAATGGAGACTTCGCATGATATGCGATCACCATCTTCTAATTTAATTACTCTTTGCGTCGATGGGGGAGGGAGACCATATGGGGCGATATAGCCAAGGACTGTTTGAACATGAGGAGAACTTAGGCCGATTGGAGGGTTTACAGTTAAATGCTCTATGCGATCATTCTGTCCCATAAAATTCTCTACTTGTACCTTTATTATATCTCCCATAGTAAAAAAAGTCAATTTTGAGTAGTTGCTGGTGCAATTATAAGAGAGCGTTGATATATACCGAAGGTGATTCAAAAGTTGGGATTTTGACAAGGAGGCTGCTCAAAATTTTTCGTCTGGAGCGAGCGACCATTGCCTCTGGCAAGGCGCGAGTGAAGACAAAAATTTTGATGCAAAGCCGACGCTGTCAAAAACCAATTTTTGAATCACGTTCGGTATATACCGAACGTGTTTCAAAAATTGAGCTTTCGCATCAGCCGAAATCTCAAATTTTGAAACACATTCGGTATACACAAACAACTTCAAAAGTTGGTTTTTTGCATCGTCGACAGAAGGCGAAGTAGTTGTTTGTGTATAGATCGCTAAAAAATTAGAAACTCAATCAAGATTGATAGATTTCAATCTTTTAATGATGAGCTAATTGAGCCTCAGCCGGTGCTTGCTGTAATGCTGAGATCGCTTCAATATAATATAACCATAAATCCTGCTCGACTCTGCCATGTCTGATCGAAGAGATGAGTTCTCTTTTAATAGTACGTAAGTCTTTTTTCGGAGTAAATTTTCGGATAATATCCTTATCACCTGTCAAACGGGCCATTTGTAAAACTCTTTCGATATCTTGTTTTGTGAACAGAAATTGATCGTTGCGTTTGCGAGAGCCGCGTGTTGCACGTTGTTTTGGTCTGACATTCATCGGCTTGTCCATTCCAACAATAAATTTATTTATTAATTCACGCAATTGTTCGGGGGCTTCCGTCTTCATTTTGCGCATTGTAAAATGATGAATATATCCGCCTGTGCTGGATGGTAGATAACGGCAAATATCATTTTCTTTTTTTGCTCCAATTTTTTTTGCAGCTTGAAGAATTAAGCCATCCAATGATTCGATCTCTTTTTGTTTTTCTTGACTCATATTAACCTTCCTATAATTCTATTGTTTGTTTAACTGTAAACTGTATATCAAGTACTACACTTCTCTGAAGAAGCTTACAAATGATTACCATATATGACCTTTTAGCAAATATCGAAATAATTATGCAACTTTTTTTTTGCGCTACTAATTTTTCACATAAAATCACTCATAAAGTACCTTTCTTCCGCGATTCGCCCTATTTCTTAAGCAAATAATTCAAAGATTATATTAGTCTTTAACCATTTCCCAACTCAATTTTAGAATTAACGAAAGGGCAAAAATATATAGAATTGATGTAAAAAGAGAGGAGCAATATTAATTATAAACGACATTAAGGACCATAAGGACAATAAGGACACCAATTAAGGACAATAACGACAGGATGGGGTGTCGTTATTGTCCTTAATTGGTGTCCTTATTGTCCTTATGGTCCTTATTCTCCTTATTACCCTCTAAGACTGTTCACCACAGCATTTTTTTTGTTTTTTTCCGCTGCCGCAGCCGCAAAGCTCATTGCGTCCCTGTTTTGAGGGTTCTTGAGAAGCATCTTGCTCTGCCAATATTTTTTGAGATCGCATCAGGATATCCTGAAGCGGTTGTGGAGGGCGTACGACAATCTCAAAGTGAAACAGATCGTTGGCCACATCAGTGCGCAAATACCGGTTAAATTCATCAAAATATTCAAAAGCATCTTGTTTAAATTCAAGTAAGGGGTCTCTATTGCCAACAGCGCGCAACGAGACATCGGTGCGTAAGTGGTCCATGCGCAAAAGGTGCTCTTGCCATAAATGATCGATCCTCTTGACCATCAAGTTCCGCACAGCCTCGTTAGCCGGCATAATAATCGAAGTCCCGGGTGGTGTAATCAGGGCGATTTTTTTATTCTCGTGATCTAATTTAAACATAAACGCTTCGATGATTTTGTCGGAAGCCATCTTTGCCAACTCTTCCCCATCCATCAAATCATCGTCAAAAAACCTTTCCGGAAAACTGACAGGAAACTGGGTCATCAGCCATTGTCTATATCCTTCGGGATCCCATCCATCCTCTGTAGCCCTGCTGACAAAAAACTTTTCCGCTTCGGCATAGCAAGCGTTCTCCAAAAGTTTGATCGCTATTTGCGAAGGATCGGTCGCATGAATGATATCATTTCGAAATCGATAAATCTCCTGCCTTTGCTTGTTCATGACATCGTCATATTCCAGGGTATGTTTACGTATTGCAGCATTGCGCTGCTCTATGCGCTTTTGTGCCGTTTCAATCGATTTATCGAGGATCGATGCGGAAATTGGTTCCCCCTCTTCCGGCCTGAACCTTTGGATTAATGAGGTCAATCGCGGAGAGGCGAAAAGACGAAGAAGCTGATCTTCAAAAGAGACAAAAAATTTTGAATTTCCAGGGTCTCCCTGCCTTGCCGAGCGTCCACGCAGCTGCCTGTCTATCCTGCGGGATTGGTGTCTTGTCGTCCCCATCACATAAAGGCCGCCAATTTCGGCAACTCCTTGCCCCAATTTGATATCTGTTCCCCTCCCTGCCATGTTCGTCGCAATGGTGATCGCTCCCCTTTTGCCGGCATGAGCAATGATCTCCGCTTCTTTGTCATTTTGTTTTGCATTTAACACGGTATGTTCGAGCTTATTTAGTTTAAAAATTCGCGATAACTTCTCTGAAATCTCCACTGATTCCGTCCCCAGCAAAATTGGGCGTCCTTCTTCGTTTACGCGACGCACCTCCTTTAAAATCGCATTGTATTTTTCCCTCTCGCTCATATAAATTTCATCGTTAAAGTCTTTGCGCGCACAACGGCGATGGGTAGGGATTTCGAGAACTTCCACTCCATATGTCTGTTTAAATTCCCCGGCTTCCGTTGTTGCCGTTCCTGTCATTCCCGATAATTTCTCATACATCCGGAAATAATTTTGCAATGTAATCGTCGCATATGTTTGCGTTTCACGTTGTATTTCAACCCCTTCCTTGGCTTCGATAGCCTGATGAAGCCCATCGGAAAAACGGCGGCCCGGCTGAGCGCGTCCCGTATTTTCATCGATAATGACAATTTTGCCATCCTGAACGATATAATCGACATCCCGCTCCATTAACAAATGGGCCCGCAACAGTTGGCGTAAATTGTGAGAACGTTCTTTACGTCTATGGTCTTCGTCCTGGATCGACAGTCTTCGTTTAATCTTCTCTTCGGCATCAAGGTCGGCATTCTCATCTATTTTTAAAAATTCATGGCTAATATCGAGCATGACAAAGTCATCGTTGCTTCCTGTTCCATGAGTACAGGTAGGCCAGCTGTTGATGCTAAGATCTGTTAACTCAAACTCATTGGCTTTTTCATCGACGATAATATAAAGAGAAGACAAAGCCTTTGCCCGTTCCTCCTTATTTTGATCTCCAAAGTAGTAAAGATCCCATTTATCGATTCCGGCACGGACATCCGGATCTTCCTTGATGTGTGTCAAGACTTTGTTGCGGGGCATTCCCTTGCCGACAAGCCAAAGTTTACGCAACGCCTCATCGCGCTCCTCCGCTTCATCTTTTTTTTCTTTGCGCGTGGCAGGCAGCACAGTACCGGAAGATAATTTTTCAAGGGTTCTCCTGGCTTCGGACGCCAGACGATTACATAAATTTTGTTGATAACGCACGAGTTCTGCCACCCCCTGCTTCAATTCATCATACATTTGGCGGGAAACTGCAGATGGTCCGGAAATGATCAAAGGGGTGCGTGCTTCATCAATCAGGATAGAGTCAACTTCATCAATAAGAGCATAATAATGCCCCCGTTGCACCTGTTGGTTTGCATGGGTCGCAATGGAGTTGTCCCGCAAATAATCAAATCCAAACTCAGATGCCGTTCCATAAACGATATCGGACGAGTATAATTTCTTACGTAATTCCTGAGGGGTTTCGCGCGTCAACACTCCGGTTGTAAGTCCAAGCCAGCGATACACTTCTCCCACCCATTGGCAGTCGCGTTCGGCCAAATAGTCATTGACTGTTGCCAAATGCACCGGTTTCCCTGTCAACGCATTAAGGTAAATAGGCATGATCGCCGTCAGGGTCTTCCCTTCCCCTGTCATCATTTCAGCGATAGATCCTTTGTGCAATGCAATGGCCCCGATCAATTGCTCATCATAGGGGACCATATCCCAGCTTTGATCGTACCCGGATACGTGAATTTCGGTTCCTATCATGCGTCTGCATGCATTTTTAACAACAGCAAAGGCCTCAGGAAGCAGTTGGTCAGTCGTTTCGCCTTTGCTAAGGCGCTCTTTAAATTCCACTGTTTTTTGACGCAGAGCCTCGTCGGTCAATGTTTGAAATTTTTCCTCCCACTGATTGATTTCGACAACGATTTTACGATATTTACGCAAAATACGGTCCTGGGCACTCCCAAATATTTTCTTTAGTAATCCAAACATGAAATCCAACTTGGTTAACGGTTGATGAATTGTAGATCTTTTTTACGCTTGGAGTGTATCTGATATTGATTTTTTTTTCAACTTCTATGGTTGTTTATGCAGGTGACCAATCATTAAAAGGATTTATTGAAAAGCTAAGCTTTAAGTTTACCGCAGAGCCGCAAAGTACGCTTTAGGAAGCGGAGAGTGGCATTGTTGCATAAATGCTTTATTAACCTAAGTTGTTTAAGGTCAATTATCTACCACAGAGAACACAGAGAACACAGAGAGGGAGTAGAAAATTAGAATGTGGTTTAAACAATGGTAAGGAGACATGTCAATTTTTTATCTATTCTCTGTGTTTTCTGTGTTCTCTGTGGTAATTAATTAGTTATCAAAGACTTGTATCTATTTGGAATTATGCGGCAAGGCCGCGCAGAGTACGAAAAGATTAGGCTACACATCCCCATGACCGATTACTTTTTTTCGCAACACCACTTTTTATTATTTTAAAAAAAAGTAATTGATTTTTAATTAACTAAACTATAGAATGGTTCTTAAACTATGGAGGAAAAATGCTTAAATTTGAACATAGGGCCAACATGCCTGCATTTGGATTTGAAACGGCAAAAAATCACTATAATTACGGGAGGTCGGTTGACTATTCTAAGGTCAATAGAACCAAAATGGTTGCCTATATCCCAGTAATAGGAACATTGCTCGGTGCTGTCAGACTATCTATCATGAAGGATAAAACAAACACTTTATCTCTGACTAAAAATAAAAGAAACTGGCGCATCCGCTGTGCATTCGAAATCGCAAGCCTCGGGTTTTTATTGCTTGTTCCCGATCTCATCATAACAGCACAAAGAGAATGGGCAAAAAGAAAGCATGACAGGTGTACATCCCATATTAAAAAAAAGGGATGAAGGTACATCTATGACACACTTACCATGCATGCCGGCATTTGGCCTTGAAACTCTTGAGAACCACTATAACTATCATGATCCGGCAAACTGCAATTATACCCGTGTGAACAACGGCAAAATGGTTGCATATATCCCTATTATAGGATCGATTATTGGAGCGTTACGCCTTTATACGATCCTGGAAAAGAAGCAAAGATACGATGTATCAAAAGCCCCTAATAAGAATCAATGGATCGTTCGGGGCGCTTTAGAAGCATGCAGTCTGGGATTTACGCTGATCGTTGCCGATCTCCTCGTGACTGCCAGAAGAGAATGGGCTGCAAGAAATAATAAAGATGCTAAATGCACAATCCATGCAAAAAAATTATGAAGTAATAAAAAAATTAAAAAAAACTCATAAGGAAGATCATGCCTTACTCTTACCTTTCGTCCGCACCAGCTTTTGGTTTCGAGACGTGCAATAATCACCATGGAAGTTATGACGGCAATAATTACATCACGAGAAATAAAATTAAAATTGCCTCATATGTTCCTGTAGCCGGAACGATCATTGGCCTGATGCGCTTTTATCATTTATTCCATAGGCCTCAGGAGTCATACATGTACTTCAACAAGTACTCCTGGGCACTTCGGAGCGCAATGGAAACAATAGGTGTGTCTCTTGTGCTGCTCGTTATAGATCTCATTGTGACAACCGGCAAAGAGTGGGTTTTAAAAAAAACTCATAGCGGTAAGGCTGTCTGAGGGGATTTCGTGCCCGTGCCCATGTCCGTGCCCGTGCCCGTATCTATTTATCTTTTCAGCATTCCTTTTCCCCTCAAATTTCAAAAAGAAATAAAGATCGGAAATGATCAATAACTTCGGGCACGGGCAAGGGCACGGGCACGGGCAAGGGCGCGTAATCCATATGTCCCTATTGTCGTTTAAATCTCTCCTTTGCTATACTGACCCCATTCACACATTAACTCCCGAAAAAAAATATGCAAAACAAGAAAAGCGAAACCCAAGGCAGCGTAAGCGGGACAATCCTGCTCATCGCAGGATGCAGCATTGGAGCTGGAATGCTTGGTCTGCCTATCATGTCAAGACAGGCGGGGTTCACCCCTTCCATCGCGATGTTCCTGCTTGGATGGCTCTTTATGACAACAACAGCCCTTTGCCTTTTGGAAGTCAATCTCTCCTTTGATGATGAGGTCAGCCTTATTTCAATGGCTGAGCGTACCTTAGGGCTCGCCGGTAAGGTCATAAGCTGGATAAGCTTTGTCTTCCTATTTTATGCTCTTGGTGTCGCCTATATAGCCGGAACCGGAGAGCTCATTGCCGGCTTTATTCACAATGGATTTGGGATCGCTATTCCCCATTGGGCTGGGGGCCTTACCGTTTGCATCCTCTTTGCCGGTCTAGTGTATTTGGGCACACACTCTGTCGTCGTCTTTAATAAAGTTCTCATGGCAGGGTTGCTGGTCTCCTATCTTTCGCTGGTCGCCCTTGGACTGCCTCATATCCATTTATCGTATCTCCAGTTCAAAGATTGGTCCATCGCCTATGTTGTGTTGCCGCTGACAATCATTTCCTTTGGCTTTCATAATATGATCCCCACGATCACACAATACTTAAAGCGCGATGCAAAAAAATTACGTTTTTCTATTTTTTTAGGAAGTCTTTTACCTTTGTTTATTTATCTTCTTTGGGAAACTGTGATCTTAGGGCTCGTCCCTGCCGGACAAATCGGACAAAACGATATGGCAACCGAATTACTGAAAAATGTGGCGGGAGAATTATGGGCCACCGATGCCGCCCAATATTTTGCTCTTTTTGCCATCCTTACCTCATTTTTAGGCAATTCCTTAAGTTTTGTCGATTTTCTTGCTGATGGGTTGCGGATAAAAAAGACCCCTGCCGGCAAGGGATATCTTTGCGCTCTTGTGATCATCCCGGCATTTATCCCTGCGGTTTTTTATCCCCATATTTTTCTCTCTGCTCTAAACTATGCGGGAACGTATGGGGCAGTTATTCTATTTGGTATATTACCGGCGCTTATGGCATGGTCTGGTCGTTACTGGCAACATTCTCCTCATAGGCAGCTCGTTCCTGGAGGCAAGATCACCCTTGTTTCCATCATCTTATTTGCCATGGGAATAATCTCTTTACAATTTTTTTAATTTAAGAAATATTTAAGGAATGAAAGACGCCTCTTTTGCCCTTGACTATTGGACTTTGCCCGTTCTGATATTCCTGGGAGCTGCTTTAGTGTTGTTATTGCGCTTGCGAAAACAATTTAGCGAGCCTTGCCTTTTATTTTCGAGCGTAAATCAGCCAAAAACTTATCCAAAGACTTTTAGTCTATCTTTCTTACGCCAGCATTACCAACATATGCCGCAAGTTCTTCATTTTGCTGCACTGTCCCTTTTTGCCATTGCCTTTATTAACCTTAAGATCTTTGTCCCCTATAGAGAAGATTCTAACGTACTTCCCCTGCCGCGTGAAGGCATTGCCATCTATCTTATCCTCGACCAGTCGGGATCGATGAAGGAAGAGGTGTTTATCCCCTCGACCGTAAATGGTACATACCGAACTTCAAAAATCGATGCGTTAAAGCAGACCTCAAAACAGTTTATCATAGGTGATAAAACTTTAGGACTAGCAGGAAGGCCAAATGATATGATCGGCCTTGTCTTTTTTGCAAGAGGAGCTAAAATCGCATCACCTCTCACTTTAGACCACGAAAGCATACTCGATCAACTCGGATCTTTTCATGAAGTGCAAGATCCCGATCAGGATGGAACGGCAATTGGCTATGCTCTTTATAAAACGGCCGACTTGATCAGCGCTACCAAACAATACTTGGAACGTCTAAATACGCAGCAAAGAACCGCTTATGAAATCAAGAATTATGTCATCATTCTGATCACCGATGGATTGCAAGATCCAAATCCGGCTGATGCGGGAAAACGCCTGCGCAATATCGATATCCCCGAAGCTGCGCAATATATTAAGGATATAGGAGCTAAACTCTATGTTGTCAACGTAGACCCCAAATTATCCACGGAAGAATACCTTCCCTACCAACACATTATGCAGCGGGCTGCTGCCTTAAGCGGGGGCAAATACTTTGGAGTCACTGAAGAAAAGGGGTTGGAAGAAATTTATCGGGATATCGACCGTTTAGAAAAAAGCACCCTGCCATCAATTGAACTCAACAAAGAAGAAAGGCCCGACCTTTATCACAAGATCTCTTTCTATCCCTATTTTCTGGCATCGGGACTCTTCTTGCTTTTCACTTCCCTTTTATTAGAAACATATCTGTTGAGGAAAACGCCATGACAGGGTTGCAATATGATTGGCCCCAAGGAGCTGCTTTAATTCTCATTGCCCCTCTGATTGCCTATGCATTTTTTCATTTATTTCGCTATAGGCAAACCCAATTGAATCGATTAGCAGCCCCTCAATTGCAGATTTCTTTAGTGATCAAACGTTCGTCAGATCTCTATTGGATAAGGACAGGACTATTTTGCCTTGTGTGGATTTTTGCCGTTTTGTCCCTCATGCAGCCAAAAGGCAACGGCCGATATGTTGCAACTCAAATCCAACGACAAGAAAATCACGAACAGGTCATCTTTCTGATCGACGCCTCGGCATCGATGGGTATTGCAGACATGAACAACGGACATACCCGTTTGCATGTCGCTAAAGAAATCGCAGATGCAAGCATTGCCCATAGCTCTGGGGTTCAAATTGCTGTATATGCATTCACGAATGCCACCCTCCAGATCGTACCCTTGACCATCGATTCTTTTTTTACCCGAATGAGTGTAAACAAAATCGCCCTTAACGAAGGGGGAACATCGGGAACCGACTTTAAACAACTGCTTGAATCTATACAGAAGGAATATATCGAACATGCCTCTTCAAAAGTACACAAAACCATTATTTTATTAAGCGATGGAGAAGATACGATAAGGGAAGGGCTTACTGGGGATGCTGCAAGGCAATACGGCCAGGAGATCGACTCCTTGCTGAAAGAGTTTACAATTCCATCGGTAAAGTTCATTGCCGTGGCTCTTGGATCAAAGAAGGGAAAAACAGTTCCGGGAGTGATGTTCCAGGGCGCTCCCGTCACTTCCGCTGTCAATACTGAATGGTTGAAAAAAATAGCGGGTCCAGGAGGGCTTTTTTTTGATGCAAATGAGACAGGCGCCCTTCAAATTGCCAAAGAAATCGACAGTGAAATTAAAAAAAATTCTCAAACAACAGCCGATCAAAAAACGGAAGAAACAAATCAGCTATATTTCGATGAATATTATCAGACACCCCTTGCAGCGGCAATCATTTCCCTGATCCTTGTACTTATCCTCCCGGCTACAAAAAAATGGAAAGGCCAAATGATGTGCCTCGCAGGCGCTCTTATTTTCTTTCCTTCTTTCATGCAAGCTGCAAAAACCTTAGATTCTGAACAGGTTCTAATAAACCGGGCATTGGTATCCTACGATGCAGACGACTATCAAACGGCAATACAACAGTTACAAGAAATTGTAAACAGTTCAAATGAAGACTGGAAGATCGCAATCCTTCAATATGATATAGGAACCGCCCTATTAAAGTTAAAAAAACCAGATGAGGCGCTCACCCATTTTGCAACTTCGGAAAGCTACGACAGCCAACTGCCTGTGCTAAATTTTCGCTTAGGGGTAAATAAAGTAATTGCCACTTCTATGCTTCCTGTCGACATCTATAGATTAAAAACGCTCTTTGATGAGCTTCAGGAAGTGCAAAAGAGTGCATGTGAACTGCAGATCGCGGAAGGAAAAAAAGAATGCAGCGATCTTTCGGCTGTGAACGGACTGTCCGCACAAATCAATGCTTTATTGCAAGCATGGCTAAAGGAGCATGGGCAAAGCGGTTTGATGGAAAAAGGGGCAAAAGCTACTTTGGACGAAGTGTACAATGATTTGCTCGCCCTGTATCAACTAGGGCTCATCGATATCCTTAAAAATCCTCCCTCCTTTAATCAACAAATCGAAAAGGTCCAGGCCCTTTATCGGCAAAAAATACAAGAAAACCCATCATTATCGTTAGCCGACAAGTATCTGCAAAACGCTAAAGAAGCTTTTCAAAACAACCATTTGACGCGCTCACGGGTGTTTTTGGAAGCGGCCAGCGGAGCTGTCGAAGAAACAAAGAGGCAATATGATCTCTTGCCGGCGACAATTTTGCGATCAGGTATTGCAAGACAAGAACTTAATTTGCGCATAACAAAATTATTAACGATGTTAGACCCAAAAGAAGCAGACATTTCTGCCCCAGATGTGCGTTTATCCGACATTCAGGAAAGCGCGATAAAAGCGACACATGATTTTTACACCCAAGTGATCGAAGAACAAAAAAAAATGTCTTTAAATGAAGATACAGCCTCGATGTGGGAACAGGTGCTTATATTATTCAGCAATGGAAAAGCAAGCGCACAGCAATCGCTTAAGCAATTGCAAACTAGTCCGTTACGTTTTTCTACCGTTCTGACCTCCCAGAGGAAGACAATCAACCTGTGGAAAGAGGCATTAGCCATTTTGGAACGGATCGAAGCACAAACAAAAATCACTGAAAATCAGGAACAAAACAAGAATGTCAATAAAACCCTGGAGCAATTGCAAGAAATGGAAAGTGAAGACCAAAGCCACTCTATCATTAACCTGAACCCCACAGAAAATCAGGTTCTGCGCCCCTGGTAAAATAGACCTCTTGCGTAACTTATACCGAAGGTGGTTCAAAAGTTGGGATTTTGACAAGGAGGCTGCTCAAAATTTTTTGTCTGGAGCGAGGGACCATTGCCTATGGCAAGGCATGAGTGAAGACAAAAATTTTGATGCAAAGCCGACGCCGTCAAAAACCAATTTTTGAATCACGTTCGGTATATAATCGGAAACCCATTCTATTACCCATAAGTCTAATTAACAATTCAACGCAGAGGCACGGAGACGCAAAGACGCGGAGAAAATTCAAAATTAAATCCTGTTTTCCTCAGCGTCTCAGCGTCTCCGTGCCTCTGCGTTGAATTGTTAATTAGACTTATGGGTAAGAGCATGCGGAAACCTGAACATTCACGGTAAGGACCCGCCAAACAACCTCATATATAATAAATAATTTAATTAACAATATACATTGTTTTAATGTTATTGATTTTTCTAATTAAATTAAGTAAAATGAAATCTATTTACAATCAAATTAATTGCAATAAATTAATATAGGGTTTTTTATGCAGCCAGCCAAAGATCATTCCTTACATTCTTTTCACCATCGCATTTTTTCATGCACAGTAGAGGGAAAACCTCCATTTACCCTCGACATTACTCAAGATGCCATCGACAATCTTATGGCTGACGTTGACCGGCAGCTCCCCCCGGAAAAAAGAGAGGTGAGGGTGATCGAAAATGTCATTGAAAAAATATCCCGGGAAAACATTAAAGCCCCAAAAAATAAACCGGTCTATGCATCTTTAGAAGAGGGTAATATCGTTTTACAATCATCGCCTAAACATAAAGCCGCCGCTTTCGGCACTGCAGAGATTCAGGGGAATCGCAATCAATCCAAGATCACTGTACAAGAAACGACTCAGCACAGGGCTATGCTGGAGTGCATGAGGCTGCTGCCGCTATTCACAGGTCCTCTTGCCTCTATACAGAAAATCCTCCACCCTGTTTTTACCAGGTTAGGAGAAAAATTTAAACGGATCGAACATTGGTGGAGTGGAATTGTCGGACTGCAACATATTCAAATGCCCTGGAGCCTCTCCTCTTTAAGCGCTGCATGCAGGTCCGTTTTGGAAGACAAAGAGCCAACGCTTACTCAATCGATGCACTACATCTCTTCGATCACCCGGGAACTTAACCCTAAGATTTCTGCCTCCTTGCATCGGGGGGCTAAATGGGGAGAACAATTGGATAAAATAAGATCATCCAAGAAATGTAAAAAAGGCGGGGATAAATTTGCAAATAAATATGCGGATCAACTGACAGCAAAAATTCTGACAACGATAAAAAAAATGCCGGATAAACATTTTGGAGATACCTGCTTTGTCTCATTATCAGACGGCGGGTCAGAAGCTATGCTAGGGATTTCAAAAACAGAAGATAACCAATTTCGCGTACGAATTGTGCAAAATCTGGACGGCCAATCCGATATTTTATTGCGAAACATGACCGGCGATGATTTGAAAAGTTTTCTTAAAGAAAATGTAAAAGCCTGCCTAGAGCAAACCCCCTTGAAGATATCAGGGTTTGCCTATAAAGAGGTAGAGCAAACAGCCGTAACTGTTGGCAATCTTGGGAGTGTAATCTCGATGATCGCGATGAAACAAAGTAGCGAACAGGATGAATATCTCGACCTTGCCTTACGCCTTCGTTCTTTCCTGGACATATGCAATGCGACAAGAGACCAGTGGCTGGAGGACCCTGATTTTAATGGGGAGATCAGAAGAAAATGCTCGCAGCTGTTATTCGAATTCGACCGGATAAAAAAGGAAAAAATGTCTCCATTCCATATCGAACAGGAATTCAAAGGGCTATTTAAAGCAATTGGAGAGGTTTTGGGTACTGCAGAAACTGCTGCCTTAAATGTGCGAAGCGTTGATCAGGTTAAATTAGATCCCGTTGGCTCAAAAAAATTTCCACAAACCACTCCTCCAAAAAATATTGGATCAACAAAAGCCAAACATCTTGTCCCCGATAATTCGATCAGCGATGCGTGCAAAAAAACTTTTAAGGATTGTTTAGATACCCTTCAGGACTCCTCGACTTATCAGAGCGAAGTATCGATTGAATTGTCCAAAGAGCTTAAAGGTTCTGTTTCCTATAGCGGCAGCCACGGGGGTGTCGGACACATTATCGAATGGAGAATTCCCGATCCGGATCACCTTCGCAGCGCTTTTCCTGCGCTGACCAAACTGAATTTAAGCCGCGAAGAAGGCTTAAGCCTGGTCTATACTTTGTATTCAGAAATGAAAAATGAATTCAGAGAAGGCGCCAAACAGGCAAGGGCCCATTATACTTTTCAGGCAATTGTCAACAATCCATTAATGGGAAGATCACAAGAAGCCCAAAGCTGGATCAGGCATCAATTGTTTTCCAAGCCTTTTGGAGAAAGAGAAAACAGACTTGATCTGTTTCTTCAAACCGCTTCCGGAAAAGAAGCGTTACAGACCTACCTAAAAACGATGGTCGAAAAAGGAGTGGATTTGCTCAATACCAGGACAACCGATGCGAATCCTGCAAATAAATGGGCAAGCGCAATTTTCCTATTGACCCTGACCCAAGAAATATCTGCCTATGCGGACAAGGCAGGCAAACCATTTGCTTTGGATGAAGATGGTTCTCAAAAACTTGACGGCCTGGAAATCTATATCCGTACCTATGCGGGCGGGTCTGATTCTACAAGTCAAGCCGTTCAGGATACCCTGTTTCCCGGTTTTTTAGTCCATACAGGTAACACCCTTCTTTCTTCTAAGAATCCTGAAAAAGAGTTGGAAAAATATAGCGATCACAAAATAGCCGCTCTTCTGAACGCTTTTGCCTGCTGCCGCTCAAGGGGAACTATATCAGGCGGCACAAAATGCAAAATCGATGCTCTGGAATCGGTCATCTACCGCCACCTCAAGGACCGAACAGAAGAACGTACAAAACATATCATCACCGGATTTCTGCAAACATACGGGCATGCGGAATATGACAAATGCAAGTGGGATACCCGTAAATTGCCCATTGTGACGAGCCGCACAGAACAAGGACAAGACATTAGCGTCGATCTGACGACAGGAGATATTTTTACCAATAACTACTGTGCAGGGAGATTAGTACATCAGGTAGCGGACCATCCGGATGTCCGTCGTCTACTCCCGGAAGGTGATGCGCTGTTATGGAATATCGAAACAGTCCGGGACAACCCCAATATTACCGTCTACCGGCATCCAACCAAAACCATCCGTATCATTGCCGAAAAAATACCCGGCGCAAAAAAGGATGACGGCACCTCAAGCGCAACATTCAATTGCCGCATAGAACAACAATTTCCAGATTCCCTGGCTTGGGCTGTTTATACTTATTTTCCCTCTCAGGAAGCTATGATGAAGGGAGCTGAGGTCCGCGACAGTCCCGGCGACTTACCCCCAGATGTTGCTGCCATTGTCGAAAACAGAGACTGTTGGTGGGACTTTAGCAAAAACCATATTCATATCCGCGAACGGGATGGAATCGAAGACTTTGCTGTTTTCACTCCGACAGAGCTTCGCCTCGCCAAATCAGCACAGCTTCTTTCCCCTAAGCCGGAAAGCTTCAGGCAATTTACCCCATTTGAAACGACCCGCGGTTTGATCGTATATGGAAAAGACGGTTCAGCAAATAGAGTGGAATATCCCCGATTGAAAATGGCTAAATCGCAAGAAAGACTGGCGTATGAAATTGCCGGTGATAAAATTGTTTGTCCCCTTTTTGCCAACTGGACCCTCTCTCCTTTTGGCAAATTGCCTGGACTCTCCCCTCAAATGGCGCTGGAAGCAGGAATACCGACGGCACTCCCTATTGGTTTTACCGCATTTCAGCTCCTGGAAAAAGAAGGAAAACAAAAAGTCCTGTTGGCCGGGCGCGAACTGAAAAGCAAAGAGACCGATACCTCAATGAGGGGCGCATACAAGACGCAAAGCACACCAAAATCGGGATTTGCCGCTTCGAATGTCTATGAATATACCCTTGACAGCGATAGCAACCGCCTAGTCTCATCTAACCCTTCTGCCAATTTGCAGTTAGCCTATATTTCTTTTGTCCATAAGGATTATGGCCAGATGCTGCATTATATGGAAAAAACCCGTTCAGCCTGTATTGACGATCCTCAAAGTATCCAGGAGATCATGGGATGGGTTAAAAATTGGAATGACGAATCGCCAAATGGCATTGCGGCTAAACTCAACCTGCTTTGCCTGATCGAAGAAATGCAGCAAAGAATAGACCTGCAATTTAAAGGGATGAACCTCATGGCTAAGGTACGAAGCGAAAAAGCTTGTGATGAGGCAAGACTGACAATTCAGGAACTTCATCGAAAATACCGTGAGAAATCAGTAGACACTTATTTACTGTTAAGTTCTTCCACCAAACAACTCATGGTCTCTCTTGGAATTGCGATAACTGATCATTCTGATGTTGCAAGCTTAATTATGGAGGCGGAAAAAGGTCTGCAGCCAATTAAAGAACCTGTGCAACATGCTCCCAAAGCATATAGAAGTAAACCAATATTGCTGCAAGAACCTGGAGGCGATGGGGTGAAAGGATGTTTTCATTTTATCAAGGGGGCAACACGGGATATTACCTCAAAGCTTAAAATGTTCGATCCTGTCCCTGGAGAAGAACCAAACGTCTCCCGGGTGAAACAATTGCATCTGGAAGATACAAGGGCCGCAATAGCTCAAGGTCAAAGTAAAGGCAATACAATGGCAACGCTTAAACTTGGCTCTGCCAAAGACGCTTTAGAGAGAACAAAGACAATACGTAATGTTATGATCAAAGACCAAAATGTATTGATCGAAGACCTGATCGTTCAGGTTTCAAAGAAACCGGAAGAGAAAGGGGTTTTTACATCCAGGGCCAAACGTTTTCTTGGACGACAGAAAACGATCAGCGTAGATGCTTTAGTGCAGATGTGGAACAGCGGAACTGTTTTCACGCCGAAAGAATTTAGAAAATATGGCGCTTATCTCACTCAGCAACAATGCCAAAAACTCGAAAATGATGTAATGGACTACATGCTTGCGTCCGCAGATATTGCTCACTTGGACAGAATTGTTGAGGCATTTTCAGATGCCATTAAATCAGGCAGACTGCCAGATTCAGAGCAGCTCCCCCAAGATGTCTGCGCCAATATCTATTCTCTCGTAGAAACAAGACGGGCTTATTCCACGGAAGATCCGGCCTGCCGTTTGTTCCTTTCGATCGAATATGCCAAAAAAAGCATTCTACGGGAAAATCAGGTAACCACTTTACGCGCGATGCTCAATGAGCCAAATGGCGTACACCAGTTGGGAATGGGAGGCGGAAAAACAGAATACTTGCTGCCCCTGCTGGCAAAAGGGAAGGCCAACGGCACGAATTTAGTAGGAATTCTTCTGGATAACAATCTCTATGAATCGCAACGGCGCAATCTGGATGCGACAAACAGAGCATTATTTGGACAGACATACTATTGCTTTGAATACACCAGATCTTCGTCATATACCTCGAAAGACTATGACCAGATTTATCTCAATTTTCTCAATACCATCCATTCTAAAGGCTTCTTTGCAAGCACACCAAATTTTATCCGGGGTTTCAGGGATGCCTACATCAGCAAAGTAACCGATTTACATGATGGAAACTATAAGGATCTCAACGAAAAGATCGAGTTGACGAAACAAGTCCAGTCCATGGCAAAAATTTGCTTGTGCTTAAGAAAACACTGTCAAATTGTCGGCGATGAGTTTGACACGGTGATGGATGTACGCAAAGAGGTCAATTTTGCCCAAGGCAAACCGGGACATGTCGATCCTGTCAAAACAAAGATCGGTCACTGTATCATGGAAATCGTGGCAAAAGCAGAAGGTCGCTCGCCTTTGGTCAGATTAAAAAAAGCCCTGAACGACAACACTCAGGCAGATATCCCGCCGGAACAACGAAAAAAAGACCTGGAAAATATTGTGAAAATCTATTTTCAGGAGCACCCCATTGCGGGTTGTACTGAAAAAGATTTCGTTGCTTATATATGCGGCGAAAATGATGCTGCAAGGCCCACATTTATGTCTGCCTTGCAGCTCCAAGACCCGGATCAGTATAAGAAAATTGCCTCACTCAAAGATTTTATGAACCGCGGATTCAACATTACTTTTGGATTGACACGCCTTGTCGACTATGGAAGGCCTCCTGCTGATGGGGAATATGCCGATTCCCCCTTTACCATCCCTTACAAAGGAAGCGGACGGGCCGTCATAGGATCTGAATTCGATGATGATATTGAAAGGATCAGTTACTCATTGCAGGACTACTTTGCCCAAAACGTAAGAAAAGGTACAGTTTCCAGCTGTCTCGCAGGACTATTAAAGGAGATGGACGAAGAATATAAAGATGCTAATAAAAAGGGTTTATTGATCAAAAGAAAAAAATTCCAGTATTCCGATACAAATGCCTATAAAACATTTACAAAAATGGTGGAATCCATTGACCCGCCAAAAGAAGATGGAAGTTATGTTGTGCCGCGCGACCTTTTAGCGTATACATCCCCCCATCTCGTAACCAAATTCACGGCAATGATTAATGCAAGTCCGAAAAACCGCCTCGCATTTTGTAAGTACAATACTTTAGACAGGCAAATGCTGATCTATCCAAGCCAAGTCAGTTCCAAAGCCGAAGATCTTGCGGATATGGTCTTAAGCATCGGAGGATTTACCGGTACACCGTGGAACCCCGATACCTTCCACAAAAAAATCACTACCACCCGCAATAAAGGGGTAGATGGCAATACCTATGCGTTATTACTGCGTAAAAATCCACCGGTGAAGATTATCGAATACAACCCGCACGATCCGACGGAATCTTTAGTGAAAACAGGCCACAATATTTATATAGACACCGGAGCTTTGTTACGAGGTGTGGAAAACAAAGATTTTATGTCCAGGCTGATGTCTGAAAGGCAAAGGAACACTCCACACGGGATAGGAATGTACCTGGACAGTTCCGATAAAGTCGTCTACAGAAAACATGACGGCACAACCATCGACCAGCTACCCAAGGAATATCTCGAAGAGCGGCTTGCCCTTTTTGACCAGGTCCATACGGTAGGTGTCGACTTCAAATTTGCACCCAAAGCTGTGGCGGCCGTAACGATAGGAACAAATACTTCCATAAGAGACCTATTCCAGGCTGTATGGAGGCTGCGTCAGCTCGATTTAGAGCAAAATATCGAGTTTGTGATCACCAAAGAAATGCGCCACCTGATCATGGGCGACGACCCGAACAATCCAACAGTGAAAGATATTTTACTCTATTGTCTCAAGCAAGAAGCTCTTAGAGAGGCTGACGACAATTATCGGGGTGAAGTGACAAGGATCACCGGACTTGCCCCCCGCGCGATGTTTGATCTGCTGGTCGAAGCCGGCATTACAGTTCAAGCAGCTAACTTGGAAAATTCGCAGCTGATGAAACTATCTAAGGTCTTTACTCCCCATCTCATTAAAAAACGCAAAGGGGAAGAAGCTTTCGAACAGGCCGCCGCTGCTTTAATCGCAGAGCCGCCTCAAAAAGTTTTAAAAAAATTAATTACGGAAAAAGCAGCGGCACTGAAAACAGAGATAGACCATCATGCTTCTTTGTTTGCTTCCAGTCCGGCTGCGCAAGCTCGTTTAAACCAAGCGACGAACGATTTAAACAACTATAAGGTCATCGACAGCGATAAAATGATGAAAGAGGTTAGAGGAATCCCCGATGGGGGGGCACAAGTCGAAGCTCAGGTGGAGCAGATGGTGACCAGCTTCACCCTTTCTCAAACAGAGCATATCGAAGCCATTGTCACTGCAGCCCCTGTATCCGTCAGCAGAGCTCCTGGAGAGCTCAAAATGGAAAGCGATATTATTGAAGATACTCATCTCATCCGCCTCTGCAATACAGAAGAGGATCAACTTACAAAAGAAATGAGCGGCAGGTCAGCCATGGTCAATGTCCGTAATATGATTGGAGCATTCGATTCTCGCATATTCGTTGGAAACCTCTACGATGGACGTTTGAAGACTATGTATCCGGATTCCAGTGTCTCAACCGGTAACAACTTTGAACAAATAGACAGAACAAAATCTATAGTATCAATGGAGACAAACCAGGCTAAAGTGAACAAAGCCTCCGAAATTCTTTTGCAGACGCAAAGGCTTCCCATCAGCGAGGCATTATTTATGAGAGGGCCGAAAGGATGGAGAGCGGTGTTCGGCAATCTTTGCGATACGAATTCCCATTGTTATAAATTTGCCGGGCTGCACGAAGATATCGCCGCAGGATTAGTCATGATCAATGAAGGAAATTTTACAATTTCTGAACAAAATATGATGTTTGCCAGAGCAAAAAGGGATGATGAGTTTATGGACCTTTATGTCCAAATCAAATTGCTCAGTGGAAAAACAAATTTTAGCTCCGATGATGAGATCGATGCCCTCAAGCGCTGGGCTAAGAAAATCGGCGGCATGGAAAAATTGCGCAAGCTCTATGAATTTGGAATTCGTCCTTGTTGTTCTGCCGAAGTCCAAAGAGCCTATATGGATAGCACGCTTTACGACCTGTTCGAGTCAGAAAAGGAAGCAGAGAAAGAGGCAGAGAAAGCTAAAGCCAATACTGTGAGGCTTTACAGATAGCTGAGGACGTGTCTGTGTCTGATGCCCCTTGCCTTTCTTGTTTTATGGACAATGGACGACATGAGACAATTGCAAAAATTTTCTAGTGGATTGTCTTAAACAAGTTTACCGCAGAGCCGCAGAGGACGCCGAGGAATCGCAGAGAAAACCTATTCACTTTTATCGCTTACCGATAAAAGTGAGACACTTGGGCCGCTACTTAAAAGGCGAGCTAATGGTATTTAAGATATCTTAAAATCGCCTTTTAAGTAGCGGCCCACTTGTTTTCCCTGCGCTTCCTCTGCGTTCCCTGCGGCTCTGCGGTAAACTCGCTTGATGACTCAAAACATACATTACTCTGCTCAACAAAATAATCTAAAAATCGTCAGAGCTAGATTTTTGCAATTGTCTCATGTCGTCCATTGTCCATAAAACAAAAACGGGCACGGGCACGGGCAGGTTATTAGGGCACGAAATTCCGCTGATTATCATCTTAATTCTTATTTCTGTTATGCTCTGCTCTAACAACCAATTGTAAAACTTTTTAGGCCGATGACGGTGAACTCACCTCTTATTTATTTTACCGATGCTGTTTTGAGAGCGCCAACAATAGGATGCATGCTGATGTGCCTTAGCGCATCGTTAGTCGGCGTCATTGTATTCTTAAAGAAGCAATCACTTCTTGGAGAATCGCTGTCCCATGCCGCGTATCCCGGCGTCATTTTTGGCATTATCCTTGCCGGACTTCTCCAGTTAGCGAACGATGAATTGAACATTGCCCTGCTCATTATGTTTGGAGCATTCATCAGCGCAAATTTAGGGTTATTTACTATTCATTATCTCGAGAAAAAATTGAAAGTCCCAAGCGATGCAGCGCTATGCTTTGTTCTTTCTGCCTTTTTTGGCATTGGACTTAGCTTTGTAGGGCAGGTCCAGCACTCCTACTCATTGCTCTACGCCCAGGCCCAGGTCTATCTTTATGGGCAGGCTGCCACGATGACCGATACTCACATTGCCATCTATGGAACCCTGTCACTGGTCATGATCGGTTTTATTGCCCTTTTTTATAAGGAAATTAAAACAATTTCTTTTGACAGGCAATATGCCGCTTCACTCGGAATAAATACAAAATTTGTCGATACGTGTATCGTTCTGTTGATCGTCCTGGCAGTCATCATCGGCATTCGCTCCGTTGGGGTCGTTCTCATGTCAGCCATGTTTATCGCCCCTGCTGTCGCCGCACGCCAATATACAAATCGTTTAAGCCGGGTCTTTGTTCTATCGGGATTTTTTGGTCTATTGAGCGGATTTTTAGGGAATTACTTTTCAGTAGAATTGCCGGAAGCAACAGTCGGCTACCTCTTTACGAACCCCTTTATTTTACCCACTGGGCCAATGATTGTAATCGTAGCTTCCCTTTTTTGTGTGATCTCCCTTTTGATTGCACCGGAAAGAGGTCTGTTATTGCGCTTGGCCAGGGTAGCCCATTTTCGCTATCGTTGCATCTATGAAAACTTGCTAAAAGCCATTTGGCGTCTGGGAAGCGATCGGGATGTCAGTTTTGAAGAAATAGCCAAATACCATCAAATTTCCACATGGTACTTGACGATTATTTTGAGGCGGCTCATTCATTATGGGTGGCTGGAACGCTCTTCAATAGGGTATCGATTAACTTCCGACGGAGCTGCCTTAGCGGCACGAATCGTCAGGTTGCATAGGCTGTGGGAAGTCTACCTTGCCAGCTACTTGGGGGTCGGGGCCGAGCGCGTTCACCGCAGTGCAGAAGAGATGGAACACATTATCACCCCCGACCTCGAAAAACAGCTTATTTCCTTGTTAAATGATCCAAAATATGATCCGCACAGACAACCGATTCCCCCGAGAGAAATATGAACCTTAACCCATATGCGAATCAAACGTTTTTCGAAACGATCCGGTTATTTTTCATCCGTCTGATTCAAGGGATAACCGGACAATTATCATTCCAGGACTTAAGCTCAGACGAGATACAAGTGATCGTATTAACCGGTGTTGCTGCCTCATCGGCCCTGGTCGGATCTTTTCTCGTCCTTCGCAAAATTACCATGCTCGCCAATTCCATCTCCCATACGATCCTCGTAGGGCTGGTGATCGCCTTTCTTTGGACATCTCATACGGGGATAGAATCTGCCGCCGGGGTCGACATCCATTCCATGCTGATCGCAAGCCTGGTGATGGGATTGATCACAGCTTTTTTGACGGAAATTTTGACAAAGGTGGCAAAACTTCAGGAAGATGCAAGCACAGGACTTGTGTTTACCTCCCTCTTTGCTTTTGGGGTCATTTTATTGACAACACTGACACGCAACGCCCATATCGGCACAGAAATTGTCATGGGCAATGTCGATATTTTGCAACTCAGCGATTGCCAATTGGTCTATGCCATCCTTGGATTGAATTTACTATTATTCCTTTTATTTTTTAAAGAATATAAAATCACAACATTCGATCCCGGCCTGTCACGGACATTTGGCATCTCGCCCGTGATTTTCAATTATCTCCTCCTCACACAAGTATCAACAACAGCTATCGGGGCATTTCGGGCCGTTGGCGTCATCATGGTCCTTGCCTTAATGACAGGTCCTGTCCTCACAGCCCGCTTACTGACGCATCGTCTCAATCATCTTTTGTCCCTTTCCGTTTTCTTTGGGATCATAAGTTGCGTGATCGGTGTCGCCCTGTCGCGCCACATTTTTACCGTGTATGGCATCCCTTTGTCGACGGGAGGGATTATCGTTTGCGTTATTGCATTGGTTTATCTTGTTGTTATTTGCTTGAAGAAAAGTAAATTAGGGCGTGTTGTCAATAGACCTCTTGCATAATTCATTTCCTTGCCCGTGCCCGTGCCCGTGTTTTTTATCTTTTCCGATTTAATTATCTTCCTTGTAACGATATAAGGACAAACGAATTCGGAAAAGATGAATTCATTCGGGCGCGGGCACGCATGCTCTTACCCATAAGTCGCAAAATATCTGTCTGCAACGTAACATCGATGGATAAACGCAGAGACGCAGAGACGCAAAGACTAAGGAGGCAAAGAAAATTCAAAATTAAATCCTGTTTTCCTCAGCGTCTCAGCGTCTCCGTGCCTCTGCGTTGAATTGTTAATTAGACTTATGGGTAATAGGATGCGGGCAAAGGCATGGGCAAGGGCACGGGCAAGGAAATGAATTATGCAAGAAGTCTAATGATTGTAGTTGAAATGCATATTTGAATGGGGATCTCTTGGATAGCTGTATGTCTCGACAAATTCGGCGCCAAGCCTTTTGACGACCCCTCTATAAGCATCGGTTTCCAGATAATGTTCTACGAATGGTATCCCTTCCGATGAACCGACCCAAGCGACATTCATATCATCCAACACCCACGCTTTTATATATCCCACAGGATCGGCTAACGATACACCATCCCGCCTGCTGATATAGTTTGTCACGCTGCCAAAACCAGCTGATTCAGACAGCATTAGCGGGGTGCCAAGGGTTATGACATGGATCATTTTTTGTTCTTCTTGAGTCAGCAAAGATTTTGCCATGAGGGTATTCATGGCGCCCATGCTATGAGCATAATGAATGATCACCCCTCCGCCATTTGGCCCGCCCATCTCTGCAATCAGTTTTTTCCATAATTTTCCAAGCATTTGTGCAACGGGTGAAACATGGTTGTTCAACTTTACTCGGACAGAATGCAATATGTCCTCTGTCCACCCCCCTGTAGCGTAAAAAACATAGTAAATCGTATGACCGCCATGAGCATCTGAAAATTCGGCAAGGTTATTTTCCACATGTTTGCGTAGATTGAATAATCCATTGATCCAGGTGATTCTCACCTTCTCATCCTTATGACAGTCCGGACGAAAACAACCACTGGTCGATTCCTCATCGTAGTAGCCGAATAATCGTAAAAAATCCTCGCCAACTGTCCCATGCAAGGCATCATCGATATGTTTCTTGAAAAAATCAAATGCCTCCACACGCGTTATTAGACAAAGCAGGAGGAAATAAAATACATAAAGAATTTTTTTCATAAATTTCTATTTATTGAGAATTGGAACATGAATTTTTATTTTTTCCGCAGGGGCAGCATGTGCCGGAAGAAGAAGAAGAAGAAGGAGCGGCTGGTTCCTTAGAATTGCCATACATCGTTTTATAAAAACCATCTCCGATAAAAGATAATCCAACACTTCCCCCCGGGAGCTTTTGTAAACCTTGGGCTTTACAATGAGGGCAATTCAATGAAGGGGTTTCATCAATTTTATGAAAGATCTCTACTTTGTGTCCGCAACTGGAACATTTATAATCATAGTTTGGCATATTATTTTCCTATCGAAAATTAACAAAAATTAATCACCACAGAGCCCACAGAAATCACAGAGTGGTAAATTGATAAATTCTTCTCTGTGATTTCTGTGTGCTCTGTGGTGATATATAATGCGATATGAGCTCTACGAGGCTATAAACATGAAAATAAGCCTACATCATGCCGCCCATACCGCCCATTCCACCCATACCCATACCTCCCATTCCACCCATGCCGCCCATACCTCCCATTCCGCCCATACCTCCCATATCAGGAGCGGCAGACTTTGGGGTTGGTTTATCTGTGATCATGGCTGCAACGGTCAAAAGCATGCTCGCAATCGATGCTGCATTGACTAAAGCGCTGATTGTCACAAGGACCGGATCGACAACTCCCGCTTTCAAAAGGTCTGTAAACTCATCTGTCAAACCATTGTACCCAAAGTTACCTTGCGCTTCATAGATCTTTTCTGCAATGACATTCCCCTGCTTGCCGCAGTTGTTCCCAATATCTGTCGCAGGGGCAAAAGCTGCCTGTCGAATGATAGACATGCCAAGAGCCTCATCGCCTGTCAATTTATTCTTTTCAAATACCTTGATCGCTCTCAATAATGCAACGCCGCCTCCAGGTACAATTCCCTTGGCAATAGCTGCACGTGTTGCATGCAGAGCATCTTCAACGCGCGCTTTTTTCTCCTTCATTTCTGTTTCTGTCGCAGCTCCGATACTGATGATCGCAACACCGCCGACAAGTTTTGCAAGACGCTCTTCGAGCTTCTCCCTGTCGTAATTTGAAGTGGCCGGATTGTTTAGTTCGGCTTTAATTTGCGCGGCTCTTTCCTTAATTTCGGCAGGCTTGCCCGCACCATCTACAATGATCGTGTTATCTTTAGAAACTGTAACCGATTTTGCCTTACCTAAGACCTTTGTATCGGAATCCTCTAATCGAATCCCCAGTTCGTCCGAGATCAAGGTGGCTCCGGTCATGATGGCAATATCCTGAAGCATCGCTTTGCGCCGGTCTCCAAATCCGGGAGTTTTGACGGCGCATACAGGCAGGCCTGCTTTTAATTTATTCACAACAAGTGTCGCTAAAGCTTCCCCGTCGACGTCATCGGCAATGATCAGTAATGGCGTTGGCCCCTTTTCCATCACCTTTTCCAAAAATGGGACTAGTTCCTTAACCGTTGACAGCTTTTTATCTGTGATCAAAATCGAAGCATTGGTCAGCTCGACATTCATTTTTTCCGGATTGGTCACAAAATAAGGAGATAAATACCCTTTATTAAATTCCATCCCTTCGACAACATCCAATGTCGTGTCAATCCCCTTTGCTTCGGCAACTGTGATAATCCCGTCTTTGCCCACTTTATCCATGGCATCTGCGATGATTGAACCAATTTCCGGATCATTGTTTGCCGAAATTGTCGCAATTTGTTTGATTTCATTAGAGGTATTAATCGGAGATGCGAGTTTAGTTAATTCATTCACAATCATCTCGACTGCTTTATCGATTCCCCGTTTAATGCTCATAGGATTTGCACCCGCAGCCACATTTTTTACCCCTAAGGTAAAAATGGCTTCCGCAAGGACGATTGCTGTTGTGGTACCATCCCCGGCAATATCGGATGTTTTGGAGGCAACTTCTTTAACAAGCTGCACTCCCATATTTTCAAATTTGTCTTTCAATGAAATTTCTTTAGCTACGGTCACTCCATCTTTTGTCGAAAGAGGCGAGCCAAATCCTTTGTTGATCACTACATTGCGGCCCTTGGGACCTAAAGTAACTTTAACAGCTTTTGCAAGCGCCCGAACACCTTTAAGCAATGATTTCAAGGCTTCTTCGTTAAATTGTAACAGTTTTGACATAAATCGTACTTCCCCAGGTTAATTACATTTAAATTAAGACAAGATGCCTAAAATGTCCTCTTCAGACAAAATCAACAGTTCGCGGTCATCGCTTGAGACTTCAGTACCCGCATAATTGGTAAACAGGACCCTATCTCCAACAGCCAGCTGCATCGATTCCATTTGCCCTTTATCGTTGCTTTTCCCAGGGCCAACTGCAATCACAACCCCTTCTTTCGGTTTTTCCTGTGCGGAATCGGGCAAAAGTATGCCCCCTTTACTTTGTTGTGCTTTAGAGCGCTCCACAAGAACACGGTTGCCTAACGGTCTAATTTTTTTCATTGTTCATCTCCTTATAATTAAAAAAATTTTCATTCCCATGGGAACAATCTTATTGAAAAGTAATGTTCATTTTAGGGTTGAGCGGTATTTGCGTCAAGAGCAAAAGAGAACAATAAATCAATAGACTTCCTGCGTAATCTCTGGCTTAGACTGGGAATAACAAAAATAACCGCAGAGCCGCAAAGAACGCTGAGGATCACTGAGTTTTTTTATTAAACTCACTAATTAATAAAATATTATTTAAAAAATTAAGTAAGTTGTATAATAAATATTATAAAACACTTAGTTAAGTGTAATAATTATTTTTTTATTAAGGGGTTGTTATGTCTACACTAGGCGCCGCTCCCTTACCTTCTCCTGTACCCCAAGTACCCGGACTTGGGGCCATTTCGCTTGGCAAAGTCCCTGGCCCCCCAAAAGAAATTTGCGGAATTCCAGTCGAGTTTAGCGATTTAATAAAAGAAAATGAACAATCGACTATTCGAATAACTTTTACCATTGGATCAGAGAAAATCGTAAGATACGCCAGTATGGCAAGCAAGGATGGAAAGGATCTAGACTATTTGATCGATCAGGCTGTTAAGATCCATCATGTTTTTATCGACCATATCATGACGAAAGCAGCTGCTGATCCAACTAAACAAGCCGAAGCTTTAGTTGCGGCGTTTAAAGAAGGCCACAAATTTACCCGTACTGCTTCCGGAGAAATCAGACACGAAGGAAAAACCGGAGCAAAAGTCATGGACCAAGGGGACGTAATTGGACACATCAAGGGTAGCTCAGTGCTAAATACCAGCGGGGAGATCACAAGCGATACACTTAAACTCTATGAAGGGATGATCAAATCACATATCGAGAGGCTTAAGCCATCAACACCACCCGCTAAGCCTGGTGAGCCTGCGGCTGCTGCCAAACCTGCTGATGCGCCTGCTTCTAAATCCGGACATGATGAGGTTTCAGCTGAGCCTCTATCTTCATCGTCTAAACCAGCTGAGGCTCCTCATCCCGCTTCCATCCCTAATTCTGACAGCCCAGCTCCAGACAAAGCCAACATACACCCAGCTTCACTTGCTGCCAAATCTAAACCACTTCCACCTACCCGAAATGCACCACCTCGTCCAGAAAAACCTTCTTCTAAATCACCCGAACCTTCTGCTGCCCCTTCTACCCCATCATCTGATGCTGCCAAAGCCAATGAACCCCTAAAATACTCAAAACCGCCTCTTCCTAAAGAACCACCGCCCGCTCCTGCCTCCTCTTCCGGATCAGGCGCTTCTCCTAAACCCGCCGAGGCTGCTAAGTCTGTGCAGCCCGCTGAGGTTTCCCCAACATCAGGAAAAGCTTCTACAGCTCCAGAAGCAACACTGACCAAGGAGGCAGAACTGCAGATCGAAAGCTTAATCCGCGATTTTGGCCAGGTAGGGGCAAACAAAGTAAATAACGCTTATGATCCTCTCAATCAAACAAATGTAGATAACGCAAGAATGAGCGGCGGAAAATATAAAAAATTAATTGAGAAAGCGTTTATTGGATTTAAATATATCACCTCGCCTTTTATCAATGATTATCAAAGTGTAATTTCTATCAACAGAAAATATATGACTGATGAGTCTGTTCAACATTTTTGGGAATCAATCAAAGACAGGCTTCTCGATGATAATGATCTTATCGATGGCAACATCTCTATAGCAGAAGCTTTACGAAAAATTGTTGATAATGAAGCTCTTTTTACAACGATTTTTATGGCGCATGTTAACAGGAAAGAGACATCTCCTGAGGAACAACAAAAGTACATGGGCGAACTTAAGGAACTGATAGACATAAAAATTAAAATCAGCCCATCGACTAAACAAACAGAGATCACTGCAATCATGCGTGCAAGAGCTAAGATGGACAATGCAAAGAATTACGTATTAAGAAAAAATGGGAAGGGCCATTTAGCAGGTGTTTTAAAAAAACTTGAATTTTCCATATGCGGGCGACCTGAAAGAGAGACTGAGGCTAAGATTCGACAAGAACTGACAAAGCTATTTCAGCGGTTCCCTGACTATAAGACAGATCCAGAGTTTGCCAAGAATCTGCCAGACACATTGGCTTTAATTAAAGAGGAAAATAATCACTTATTACAAAGGGAAGCGATAGCGATAAGAAATCAGGGGAGAAGACTATTGTATAACCCCATTACTGCCACAAGGGCCGTTCGAGCGGCAAAGAAGGGTACCAAGACAGGAAAGATTAAACTGAAGACATCAGAAGTGTTGAAGTTTCTTCACAAAAGAGCAGTTATACCTGAAGATGAACTTAGCAAAAAGCAAACTGAGTTTAATAGACGAGTTAATTACGCCGGGGCGGCGCTTCTTCATAAGATCGAGCAAAAACTGTAAAATTCAGCACTCTAGCCACCTATCTGCTAAATTTGTTGACAGAAAAAGAGCAATCGAATAATATAGGGTTAAATAGCAAGTTTTGCGGATTTAACCTATGAATGCTCTAAAATCAGTAGTCAAAAAATCAAACAAACAGGAAAGGGAACATAAAGTTCTTTTAGGGTTGATCGAGCATTTTTTGCAAACCGGACGTCCGGTTGGCTCCAATACCCTTAAAGATTTAGGATTCGACACCCTAAGTTCCGCTACCATACGCAACTACTTTGCCAATCTCGAACAGACAGGATATTTGACACAACAACACGCATCCGCGGACGGATCCCGACAGCAAAAGCCTATCGCCTCTATGCCAATGAATATCTTGACTCCCCATTAGAGGAACTGCAAAATCCATTCGATGATTTACGACGCGCACACACAAGGGAAGTGGCTGCCTATCTTCAAAAGGCGATCGAAAACTTAAGCGGGAAAATTCATGCCGCGGTTTTCATTTCATTGCCCTATTTTGAACAAGACCTGATCACAAATATCAAAATTATCCCCGTTGATGCCGAAAGAGCCCTATGTTTGATCACCACTGATTTTGGCCAGGTCATCACGGAAATTTTGCAAACAGGACATAAATTAAGTTTATTTAATTGCAAAAGGATCGAAAGCTACTTTAGCTGGAGGATTGGAAGGCAAAATGAACCGGTCGACCTCAATGAATGGGAAAAGACGCTTGCCCAAAAGCTTTATAATGAATTGATCGTCCGTTACATCGTCAGTTACAGCGAAGTCGCCCAGGAAGGACTTTTACGCGCTGGTCTTTCCGCCCTGCTTCATTATCCGGAATTTCGCAAAGCAGATCTCTTAACCGACAGCCTGGCGCTTTTTGAAAATACGCAAGGAATGCGGCTGCTGTTAAAGAATTGCGCAAAATCGGGAAAATTAAAATTTTGGATCGATGAGGACCTTAACCCCTATTCATCCGGCATATCTTCCCAATGCACAGTCATCGCTATCCCCTATTGCGTCAATAACCATATTGTAGGGGCCGTTGGACTCCTGAGCCCTCTTCGCATCCCCTACCGGACATTTTTTTCCATCTGTACCCATTTTTCAAATAGTATCAGCGAAGCTTTGACCAACAGCCTTTATAAATTTAAGATCACGATCAAACAGCCGGAGCAAAAAACAATCGGGGCAAAACAACCCTTATGCGCTATTTCCTTTAAACAGGATATGCTGCAACTTGAACATAAAACCCATTTGACAAGAGAAACAATATGAACAATTCAGAGTCCACAAGCAACCAGGAAGAACCATCAGTTGAGGCAGCATCCGAAAATCTGTCCGAAGCGGAAAACTTAAAACGAGAACTGTCCGAATGCAAAGATAAATACTTACGCGTTCTTGCCGAATCGGAAAATGCGCGTAAACGCCTGCAAAAAGAAAAACAGGAGATGATCCAATACGCTCTGCAAAATGTCATTATCGAGTTTCTAAACCCGATCGACCATATGGAAAATGCCCTAAAATTTACGGAGCAAATGCCAAATGAGGTAAAAAACTGGGCCATCGGCTTCCAAATGATCCTGTCGCAATTTAAGGACGTCCTGACCGCTAATGGAGTCACCCCGTTTGAATCGGAAGGCAAACCATTTAATCATGACTGGCATGAGGCGATTGAAGCGATTGAAACCACTGATTTTCCTCCGGGTATTGTTGTCGAGGAAAATTTGCGGGGCTATTTAATGGGAAAAAAGGTCATTCGCCCGGCAAGGGTCAAAGTGTCAAAGAACCCTGAGAATAAGTCCAACGAAGAAAATGAAACGGAAGATTAAAATTTAACAATAAATGCAATGTGCGAGTTTCCCTGAAAAAATTAAACACAGAGGCACAGAGGCACAGAGAAAACTTTCTTTTTTGCTGAAAGCAAAAAAGAAAAGCACTTATTTTTTTTCGCATCGCGAAAAAAAATGGTTTCTTAACAGCAAGACAACCTGATTATTTTTCTCTGTGTCTCTCTTGTCTCTGTGTTTTAAAAACTCGACCGTCGCGTTAATTAAAGAAACAACAAGGAGAAATATTATGGCGGAAGCTAAAAAAGGAAAAAGGATCATCGGCATCGATTTAGGAACAACGAATTCCTGTGTTGCTGTAATGGAGGGAGGCCAGCCCAAAGTGATCGCCTCTTCGGAAGGATCGAGGACAACCCCATCTGTTGTTGCTTATAAGGGAAGTGAACGGATCGTCGGCATTCCGGCAAAAAGGCAGGCAGTGACCAACCCCGAAAACACGATCACCTCATCGAAACGGTTCATTGGAAGAAAGTATGCCGAAGTGGCATCCGAAATAAAAACCGTACCCTATAAAGTTGTCAGCAACAATAATGGCGATGCTGTCTTCAGCATTATGGGAAATACCATGACTCCGGAAGAGATTGCCGCACAGGTCCTCATCAAAATGAAAGAAACGGCAGAAGCCTATCTCGGGGAAAAAGTGACAGAAGCTGTCATCACTGTACCTGCCTACTTTAACGATTCGCAGCGTCAATCGACAAAAGATGCCGGCCGCATTGCCGGGCTCGATGTCAAACGGATTATCCCGGAACCAACAGCTGCAGCTTTGGCCTATGGACTCGACAAAGAAAAGGCGGATAAAAAAATTGCTGTATTCGACCTTGGCGGCGGTACATTTGACATTTCGATCCTCGAAATCGGCGATGGCGTCTTTGAGGTGCTGTCGACAAATGGAGATACCCATTTAGGCGGCGATGACTTTGATAATGCGATCCTCAACTGGATGCTAGAAACGTTCAAAAAAGAACAGGGTATTGATCTGCATAATGATAAAATGGCCCTGCAGCGTCTGCGCGATGCAGCTGAAAAAGCAAAAATCGAGCTTTCCGGAACACTATCGACAGAAATCAATCAGCCGTTCATTACCATGGATGCCTCCGGGCCTAAGCACTTGGCGTTGACATTGACACGGGCCAACCTGGAAAACTTAACGCATGATCTCATCGAGCGCACGCGCGAACCTTGTTTAAAAGCCATTAAAGATTCCGGAATCAGCAAGGATGATATTGGCGAAGTGATCCTCGTCGGCGGAATGACAAGAATGCCGGCTGTTCAGGAAATGGTCAAAGCGATTTTCGGGAAAGAAGGGCACAAAGGGGTCAACCCGGATGAAGTCGTGGCGGTCGGCGCTGCGATCCAGGGCGGCGTTTTGGCAGGGACAGTCAAGGATGTTCTATTGCTTGACGTTACCCCTCTGACACTTGGAATCGAAACTCTTGGCGGCGTCATGACACCTCTTGTCGAGCGCAATACGACGATCCCGACTCAGAAAAAACAAGTGTTCTCCACAGCTGCAGACAATCAGCCGGCTGTCACCATCCGCGTCCTGCAGGGAGAGCGAAAAATGGCCAATGACAACAAGGAAGTTGGGCGTTTTGACCTCGCCGATATCCCTCCTGCTCCTCGCGGTTTGCCGCAAATCGAAGTTGCCTTTAATATCGATGCCGACGGGATTTTGCATGTCTCTGCAAAAGATCTCTCCAGCGGCAAAGAGCAAAAGATCCGCATCGAAGCGCAATCCGGATTAAAAGAAGATGATATCAAACGGATGCTCAGAGATGCAGAAGATCACGCTGAAGAAGATAAAAGAAGGCGCGAAGAAGTCGAGATCCACAATGAGGCTGACTCCTTAGCATTTCGTGCGCAAAAGTCGTTGAACGAGTATAAAGATAAACTGCCAAAGGATGTCGTCGATGCGGTCCAAAGCAAAATCGCTTCTGTGAAAGATGCATTGGAGAGCAAAGACAATATACGCATTAAACGTGCAAAGGAAGAGCTCGAAGCTGAGATGCAGCACATTGGCGAGGCAATGTCAAAAGCTGCAGGAGCAGCAGGACAAGGAGCGCAAAGCCACGGGCAAAGCAGCGAACAGCACTCCCACGGTCAAAGTCATGCAGAGAGCGGCAGCCAATCATCGGGGCCGAACGATGATATCGAAGAGGCCGATGTCGAGATCATCGACCCGGAAAAAAAATAGAATAAAAAATTAACCACAGAGCTCACAGAAGGCACAGAGAAGACGATAACAAGATGATAAGTTGCTATTTGTCATCCTTATCATCTTCTCTCTTGCTCTCTGTGGGCTCTGTGGTGATTATCCTCTAAGATTGTCCTTCCAAAAAAACAAAATAATTAGTAAAGTACAGAAAAAATCCGATCCGTATAAAAACGCCTAATAGAGAAATTTTATGTTTGATAAATTTACAAACCGAGCCAAGCAGGTCATCAAACTTGCCAAAAAAGAATCTCAGAGGATGAATCATAACTACCTTGGAACTGAACACGTTCTGATGGGATTGCTCAAGCTTGGCCAGGGCGTTGCCGTTAATGTCTTGCGCAATCTCAATATCGATTTTGAAACCGTCCGCGCAGAAGTAGAAAAGCAGGTAGGGTTTGGACCGGAAATTCAAGTGTACGGAGATCCGGCATTGACCGGAAAAGTGAAAAAAGTTTTTGAATTCGCAAACGAAGAAGCTGCTAATCTCAATCATAATTACGTGGGAACGGAACATTTATTGCTTGGGCTATTGCGGCAGTCCGATGGAGTTGCGGCCCATGTACTCGAAAGTCTTAATGTGAACTTAAAAGAGGTCCGAAAAGAAGTTTTACGGGAACTGGAAAGCTTTAATTTACAACTCCCCCCTATCGGCAATATGGGAAATGCTCCTCCTCTTGGCCAACAAGGAGCCGGCGCAAAACCATTTGACAAAAACCAGTCTTCGACAGCATCGGAAAAAATGCCTGCTCTAAAAGCCTATGGCCATGATCTGACAGAGATGTGCCGCGAAGGGAAAATGGACCCGGTCATTGGACGTAAGGACGAGATTGAACGATTGATCCTGATCCTGTGCCGCCGCCGCAAAAATAACCCTGTTCTTGTAGGAGAGGCAGGCGTTGGAAAAACGGCAATTGTAGAGGGTTTAGCTCAAGCCATTGTCAAAGGGGATGTGCCCGATAATTTACGCAAAAAGAAGCTGATCACGCTTGACCTTGCCTTAATGATCGCCGGAACAAAATACCGGGGACAATTTGAAGAGCGGATCAAGGCAGTGATGGATGAAGTAAAAAAGAATGGAAACGTCCTTCTTTTCATCGATGAACTTCATACCATTGTCGGTGCGGGCGCTGCCGAAGGAGCTATCGACGCCTCTAATATTTTAAAGCCGGCCCTTTCGAGAAGCGAGCTGCAATGCATAGGTGCGACCACGACCGATGAATATCGCAAGCACATTGAAAAAGATGCCGCCTTGGAACGCCGATTCCAAAAAATTTTGGTCCAGCCGCCGAGCATTAATGAAACAATCGAAATTCTCAATGGACTGAAGACCAAATACGAAGAACATCATAAATGTATCTACACCCCTCAGGCAATTAGTGCCGCAGCTATTCTCTCTGACCGTTACATTCCGGGACGGTTCCTGCCGGATAAAGCGATCGACCTCATGGACGAGGCCGGCGCAAAAATGCGCATTGCCATGATGAACCAGCCTCAGGATATTGGCAAATATGAAGTGGAGATCGAAGAGCTGCGCATTGCAAAGGAACTTGCGATCAGCCATCAGGAGTATGAAAAAGCGGCAAAACTGCGCGATAAGGAAAAAACATTAAGGGAGCAACTCCAGCAAATCCGTTCCCAATGGGAAACAAACAAGGAAGAGCATGAAGTGGTCGTCGAGGATGAAGACATTGCCCTTGTGATCTCAGGACAAAGCGGGATTCCGCTTAGCAAGCTGACTGAAGGAGAAACGCAAAAAGTTCTTAAAATGGAAGAGATCCTGCGGGAAAATATCGTGGGACAAGACGAGGCTCTTAGCACAATTTGCAGGGCCATTCGCCGAAGCAGAGCCGACATCAAAGACCCAAAAAGGCCTACTGGAGCTTTCCTTTTCCTTGGACCTACCGGCGTTGGCAAAACACTTCTTGCGCGTTTGCTGGCCATTAACCTGTTTGGAGGCGAAAATGCGCTCATCCAGGTCGATATGTCCGAATACATGGAAAAATTTGCCGTCAGCAGGATCACAGGATCCCCTCCCGGGTATGTAGGACATGAAGAGGGCGGCCAATTGACAGAACAGGTACGTCAGCGTCCCTATTCCGTAGTCTTGTTCGATGAAATTGAAAAAGCACACCCAGATGTGATGGACCTTTTGTTGCAGATACTCGAAGAGGGGCGTCTGACCGACTCATTCGGGCGTAAAGTCGATTTCCGCAATACCATCATCATCATGACATCCAACCTGGGTGCCGACCTGATTAAAAAAAGCTCCGAAGTGGGATTTGCCGCGGCAGAAGGTTCCCTCGATTATGCCCATATCAAAGAAAAAATCTTAACCGCGGTCAAAAAACATTTCAAACCGGAATTTTTAAACCGTCTAAATGATGTGATCATCTTCCAGCCATTGCAAAAAGAAGGGTTATTGCATGTGATCGAACTTGAGCTAAAAAAACTTCTTGCAAGACTTGAACAGCGCGAAGTCTATATTGTTCTGGATGCAAAAGCTAAAGAGTTCCTTGTCGACAAGGGATTTCAGCCTGAAATGGGAGCTAGACCCTTACGCCGGACAATCGAGAAATATTTGGAAGATCCTCTGGCAGAAAAGCTGCTGGCATTTCCAAATGAGGGAAGGCGTTGTCTGGTCACCGTAGAAAACGATCAACTGGTCTTTGTCGATCAGGAGGTTTTTTTACGGCATAAACAGATTAAAGAACCGCGTGAAAAAAAATCAGCTGCAAGTGCAGGTTAACAACGTGCAAAATCGATTAGAAGATCCCAGCCGGCAAAACAAAAGCTTAGATCCTTGCATCCTGGTTATTTTCGGGGCCAGCGGAGATTTGACATCGCGCAAACTCATGCCGGCCCTCTACAACTTGAATTTTGACGGGCAGTTGCCCGGACATTTTGCCTGCGTCGGCTTTGCGCGCCGTCACAAGACAAATGAAGAATTCCGTCAGGAGATGTATACCTCGATCAATCAATTTTCGCGCAATCGTCCGGTCAATGAAGATACCTGGAAAGTTTTTCAGGAACAGATCGTCTATCATGAATCTGATTTCGATTCCGATGCGGGTTATGAATCGCTTGCCAAATTATTAAAAGAGCTTGATGTTAAATTCGGAACGAAAGGAAACCGGATTTTTTATCTCTCGACTCAGCCAAGCTTCTTTCCCCTGATCATCAAAAAACTCCACGAACACCAATTGGTTTACGTGAGTACAAATCCGGAAAAATGGTCGCGGGTCGTAATCGAAAAGCCTTTTGGGCGCGACTTAAAATCAGCGGAAATCTTACAAAAAGAGATCGTCCAATATCTCAATGAAAGCCAAATCTACCGCATCGACCATTATCTTGGCAAGGAGACGGTACAAAATCTTTTAGTTTTTCGCTTTAGCAATTCCATTTTCGAATCGGTCTGGAACAACCATCATATCAAAAATGTGCAAATCACTGTCAGCGAGGAAATGGGAATCGGCACAAGGGGGCGCCTCTGGGAAGAGGCCGGCATGTTGAGGGATATCGTACAAAACCATATGATGCAACTTCTTTGCCTGGTGGCAATGGAACCTCCAACGAGTTTAAAAGCGGACGCCATCCATAATGAAAAAGTGAAGATCATGGAAGCGTTACGCCCTATTCCCTTACAGGCAATCGACAATTATGCTATACGAGGCCAATATGGCCCAGGTTATATCAATGGCAACCCCGTCTGCGGTTATACCCAGGAAAATCTCGTCGCTCCTGACTCTATTGTAGAAACATATGCCGCGCTGAAGTTATATATTAACAATTGGCGGTGGGACGGAGTTCCCTTCTATTTACGGGCCGGAAAACGGCTGCCTAAACGGGTGACTGAAATAGCCATTATTTTTAAAGATGCGCCCGGATACCTGTACCAGACAAAATTGCCCGCCTATCAACAATCATCTGTAAAAAATCTGCCTGCAGAAGCTGCGAAAGAAGAATCCAACACACTTGTGATACGCATTCAACCAGACGAAGGGATTTCATTGAAGATGAACTGCAAGATCCCCGGGTTCAACAACGTCATTCAGCCCGTAAAAATGGATTTTCTCTATGGTTCTTATTTCGGAGCACAACCTCCGGAGGCATATGAACGGTTGATTTGCGATTGCATCTCAGGGGATAAAACTTTATTTGCAAGAGCCGATGA
>JABDCW010000012.1 GCA_013287905.1 Chlamydiota bacterium
CCGATCCTTACCGGTTAGAATTTTGGGGCGATGAGATTGCTTCCATGCGCGTTTATGATCCAATTGGTCAAAAATCTATCAGGCAGGTCAATGAAATCGATGTGACTCCCGCGCAAGAGATGGAATTAATTGAAAAACACCGGGAGGAACTATGCACGATTGTGGATTATTTGGGTCCCGATACGATTGTGATTTTCGATGATCTGTTGAGTCTTGAAGATCGCTATGCATCGTTAGTGAATATGTTGGCAGGAACATCGAAATTTTTTTGCGGGATCGAAGAATTTTTTTCAAAAATAGCGGGTTTGCAAAAAATATTTTGGAGCCAGGAGCCTATTGAAAGTTTAAGCGAAGTGCATCTATCTAAAAATACAAAAACCGGCTTTTATTCGGAAATTGGACCGATGCAGGAGATTCATTTTGAAGTGTTCGGTCGTCCGTTTGTCTCTAAACGTTGGATGGCTCCTTTCTCCACGGTCAATGAAGTGCTGTGCCCCCAATTGAATTTGGAGGAAACAGATAACATATCTTCAGAGGATTTTTTGTAATACAGCTTGCAGTCCGCTGAGGATAATATGGGGTTGCTTTAAAGTAGAGAGTTTATGTAATGCGGCATAACGCTCCCCCACAATATCGGGGCTGGGAGCCACATTTTCCGAGGGAAGGGTTTCCCAGGCCGGGAAATCTATCACCGGATTTTCGGTAAAAAATGGAAAATCGTGAAAAAGACGCACCTCTTCTTGACTAGCTCCTGTCAGGATCAATACATGCTTGGCCGTAGCTTGTTGCGCAAGAGCTGCTACTAAAGCTTTAGGACTATTCCATAATTCCTCTGTCAATACAGAGGCCCCTTTTTGCAATTCCTGATGCAACTCGAAGATTTTTGGACTTTTTAGTAGTTTTTCCAGCCATTTTTGATTCATTTTTGCCCGATGTTTTACTGCAAGATTCAATTAAAGAGGTCTTTCGAAACTAATAAGCGTAATAGAAATACCGATTGCCAGCAAGAGAAAAAGGTAACCACAAGTGAATAATCATTAAAACGATTTATTGAATGGTCTCAGCCAAATTTACCGCAGAGCCTTAAGAGTACGCCGAGGAAGCGCGAGAGATAGTAGTAAATCATTAAAAAAACGCGATGGGCAAGTTTTTAAATAAATCGTTTTAATGTCCGGACACCCGGTAGCCATGAACGTTTCCCTTTTCCGGTAGCAAAATCCTTAACGTGCTTTTACAAACATCTAATATAAAATTGCATTCAACCCTTTATGACGAACTATATTCAACAGAGCAAGAACTGCTCCAGATGGCCGTCTCATTCCTCTTTCTAATTGTGAAATATAACCAACTGTTAAATTCAGATAATTTGCAAAAACCGCCTGACTTATATTTTCCCGTTCTCTTATGGAACGGATTTCAGCGCTGGTGATTGGCTCCATCTCGAGAAGAAGTTTTTCTTTGCCCAGATGACGCTTGGTAATTTTTTCATAGGTCTTATCGTCAAGAATACCAACTTTGTGCATGCCTTTGGCCGTTTCTAAAAGTTCTTTTGTTATTCTATTAGGATTTTTTTTCATGTCTTATCTCCTTTAACTCACCCTCTAAAAGCGCAAATGTAATTTGATTCACATCTGCATTAAGCCAACCAGAGGCGATATCTTTCGCTGTTTCTAACTCATCATCGCTAAGGTTATCTTTTTCGTTTTTCGCAAAACCAGTTATGAATACATATCTCTTTTTTAATCGAACAGCAATTAATACTCGATACCCACCCGATCGTCCCTGTCCCTCCCTTCTGATCCTCTGCTTTATAATGCAACCTCCCAGATCCGCATCCATTAGCCCCTCCTCTGCTCTTTCAACAGCTTCAAGTAATGCGGTATCACTTATCCCTTCCTTCTTCGCAAACTTGGAAAATACTTTCGTTTTGAAAATCCGCAAAACTTCCTCCGCTTTTAATCAAAGTATAACACATAGCCCTATACTTTGCAAACGCAATTTTTTACAATCCATGCTGTATGCCATAATCGTTAATGAAAACACACAGAAAACGAAAAGGTAGGCGCGGATGTTCTCGGCCTAGCCTAACCCATGCGTGAGGATATGGATCGGGTTTTCAACAGAACAGTTGTCGTCTATTTCCCTTGAGATTCAGTTAAATAATCATAGAAGTCTGCTTCATTCGTAATCAAAAGACTACGATAGAGGTGACATATAGGGACAATGGCATCCAAAATGGCGGCATCGCCGACACCCGGAAGACAAATGGCGGACAGGTGGCCCATATCCTTTCTTTGACGCAAGAAATCTAATCCGATAAAGTAATCCTCCCGGCTAAATCCTTCCTCTTGCACTCTGCAAAAAATTAAATGTTGATGATAAAGAATTGACTGAATTGCGTAGTAAATTCCTTGACTAGATTTTGGAGGCTGGCCAAAAACATCCAATAATTGCGCAACCGAATCGCATAAATAGGGTTTACAAAATTCCCCTCTCTCTGCTTCGCCAAATAACGCCAAAGTATAAAGATTCATATATACCTCGAAAATTATAATTGGATACTTACTTAATCCTAATATAACACATTATTATTTTTTTAAAATAGTGCCTTTTTCCTGGTAATTGAAAACTTTAAAATTTGACGAAAACATAGAATTTGGTATTCTATACCAAACGTGTTTCAAAAGTTGGAATTTTAGCAAAGCCGGGGCGTGGAAGCACCTTCGGTATAGAACATAGGTAGAGCATGCGATTATTCATCAAAAATCAAGCAGTGAATTTAAATCCCGGTGAATTGGAACGAGCTGAAGTTTCTTTTTCTTTTCTTCACGGCAGGAAATTTAAAGCAGACGGCAAGACTTTTAGCTTAAATGGAGTCATTGATGCTGTTCTCAAGGAGGCCTTAAAACCAGGACAGGATAAAAGGGAATTAAGAGAATGGTCAGGAGTTTTTACCAAATTGACTGAAAAAGGATATGGAAAATCTGAATCTAAGAGTAATTTCTTTGTCATGCTCCTCGCAAAGATCAAGCATTATTTTGCGAAAAAAGAACGAGACCAACTTTTAACCAGTCTTATTGGCGGTCTGGGGAAATCCGATGAGCCAAAAAAGGATAATGAGAGTCCCTCTTATGATCAAACAGGCATCATCAAGAACCCGGCTCCTGTAGACCAGCCTGCAAGGCCCGCTTTGGTTAAAGCAGATCCTTCTGGTTTCACTCAAAATATAGTCAGTGCATCTGTTTCACTCCCGCCTGACATTTCCGAACCCACACCTTCCCTTTCTCAACTGCCGTCCCCACTGATATCTTCACCTGAACCAACACTCCCCTCAAGTAGTTCGATAACTTCTTCTGCGCAATCAATGCAGCCTACACTCCCGGCTTTAAGCAAACCGATGTCAAATAAGGAGCTGAATGACCTTTTAAAAAAAGAGGAGGCTTTAACGGATCAAAATATTGATCATATTGATTTTAAAAGCATTGAGAATATGGACTACTATAAATTCAAATTGATTTTCGGAAGCAATTTAAATTTTAACAAAACATCGCCAGAAGATAAAGAGCACATTAAGCGCATCAAGAGCCTGAATAAGGAAAATCTTAATTTTCTTCTGGAATATTTTAAACGAGGACATGCTTTAGCCCTGGATCCAGAACAAATATCTCAAATAAACTTTAAAGAAGCAATTGCAGGGAAAACACCGCAATTTATCAAAGAATTGTTTGAAATTTTCTTTAGTTTGCCAGGGAGCGACATAATAAAAAAATTTATTAAAGCCTTGCGCGGTGAAAACCTCGATGTTTTTGTGGAATTTTTTAAACATAATCACGCTTCAGCTCTTGATCCAGAGCAAATATCCGACATCGACTTTGCAAAGGCAATAGAAAAAGGAACTCCAGAGAAAAGTGAAGAAGTCTTCACATCCTTCTTTGGCCACGCAGCAATGTTCCAAGACGATATAGATCGTTTTAAAAAGCTTAAAGTCAAACAACTTTTTGCACCATTCTTTACAGTCAGTCATTTTAAACTCCTGTCTGATAACGAAATATCCTCTATAGACTTTACAAAGGTAATTGACGCAAATAAAGAAATAGGAAGAGAGAAATTTAAAGCCCTCTTTGGATCACTATCTGTCATGGATGAATCTCAAATGAAACTTCTCGACGCCATTAAGGATGGAAAAAGCCTTATTCATCTCGCTCTCTATTTTGGCGATGCTCACTGGAATGCGCTTAATAAAACACAAGTTGAAATACTCGTCCAAAATAAAAATCAATTAGACCCAACCACATTAAAAAAACTACTGGATCGAACGGAAGTACGCTATTAAAACCAGTTAATCCTGATATTCTGGTTCTTATGTAGAGAAAGAGAAGTCACTTTCCTTGGACCTTTAAAGTTACGCAAAGTGCCAATGTTAACAGTATGCAATTGCTTAAGAAATGCAAGATTATTCTTTAAGTTGTCATATGTGATTTGATAACACCCCGTTACGATCAAAGTTTCCAATGGAAGAGGAGCGAGGTGCTGTAATCCGGTACCGGTCAATAATTTACAGCCGCTTAGGTTTAAAGATTGCAGACGGGTCAGAACAACAAGGTTCATAAGTCCTGCATCTGTCAGTAATTCACTAAAAGCCAAACTCAAATCTTGCAAAGGAAGAGACGCCAGATGGTGAAATCCGGCACCGCTCAAATTAGAGCAACACACTAACCTCAAAGATTTCAAATTTTCAAGATAAGCAAAATGCTGTAAGCCTGCATCTGTTATTTTCCCACAAGACAGAGTCAATGATGTCAATTTTTTAAGACAAGCAAGATTTTGTAAATCTAAATCTGTACTACCGCTTAAAGTCAATATTTTCAAAGGGGAAGAGGAAAAATGTTGTAAGCCGGCACTTGTCGCCCCGTTACAACAATGCAAAGTTTGCAATGAAAGAGGATTCAAGTGCTTTAAGCCTTCATCTGTCAGCTTATTGCAACAACTTACATCCAAAGTTTGCAAAGGAAGAGAACCTAGATGCTTTAATCCTTCATCTGTCAGCTCCTCACAACCCCGTAAGTTCAAAGTGTGTAATGGAAGAGAGCTTAGATACCGAAGACCGGTGCCTATCAGCCAATCACAGGAACTCAAGTCCAAAGTCTTTAGAGGAAGAGAACTCAAGTACTTTAAGCTTTCATCTGTTAGCCCATCACAGTAACTTAATTTTAAAGTGTGCAATGGAAGAGAGGCAATGTACTTCAAGCTATCACTTTTCAGCTTGTCACAATCACTTAAGTCCAAAGTATGCAACGGAAGGGAAGTAAGATGCTTTAAGCCTTCCTCATCCAGCCATTTACAGTCACTTAAATCTAAAGTTTGCAAAGGAAGAGAACCCAAATGCTTTAAGCCTGTATTTGTCAGCTGTTTGTGCTTTGCATGTTTTACACTTAAATTTTTTAGTTTTTTTAGGGACGAAAGATATTTTAACCCTTTATCTGTTAGTTTTTTACAATCGATAAGATGAAGTGTTTCGAGGTTCGGAGCTTTTGAACAAAGCTTTTCCAAGTACTCATCCGTAATATTGTGATATGTTGCTTCCTTTCTAATTTCCTGGCAGGCATTAAAAATCTTGCTATTATTTTTTGAACTTAAAGATAAAGCCACTTGCTCTTTAGGTTCCAGAAAAGGCATAACTCCATTCACAACGACAGCATCGGGCAGCGGCAATCCCTTTTGAGGAAGTTTCAATGTCTTTCTTGCAACCCCAGTCGTGGCTGAATCTCCACCAGAAGATTTTATAGAAAACCGGTTTGCTTTCCTGTAGATGCACTTTCCAATAATTGCCAATGCAGGCAAGATGATGGTTGCAATTAAAATAATTTTGAAAACATATCCTGCATAAGTGGAGAGGTTCTTTTTTTGGGGACTGTCATAAGCCGTTTCCACTTCATTGTCTTTGATATCTACAACATGTACGCTGCGGCGCCGACCAAGATCAAAAAATTTTTCACAAAAGTTTAATTGGTAATATTTTTCGCGAATATTCGTTTGATTTGAAACTGGTGTGAAAAAGGGAAGTTTAAGCATGGGTTTTTCAGTATTATCCGTTCAAAAATTCGATGTTTTTGAAAGTGGAACGCAAGCGATCTAATCCAGTTGAAGGCATTAAATCATAATCAATCCACAACTTTTTTAAGTGTAAAAGAGGAGTAAGAAGGGAAACAAGTTCATCTACATCGGTAAATTTATAGCCCTTTATGCTAAGTTTTTCTAATGAAGTGAGCCGGCTAAGGGACTTTAGCCCATCTTTGGTTAGCTGCTTACAATTGTCTATATACAAATTTTGTAGATTAGAGAGCAGTGCAAGGTTATTCAAGGAATGATCTGTTAAGCTGTCGCAATTCGATAAATGTAAAGTTCGCAAATGGATTAAATGGTTTAAGGTACTCCCTGTTAAAGATGGGCAACTGTCTAAGTATAAAGTGCGCAGCTCTTTTAGGGGAGATAAGTGCTTTATGTTTTCATCTGCTAAAGAAGCACATTGACTCAAATTCAATTCTTGCAATTGTGTAAGAGTAGAGAGGGATGTAAAGCCAGACCCGTTGATCGAACATAAGCCCAAATCCAATTTTTTGAGTTGCGTCAGGGATGATAAATACTGTAGGCCCTCATCAGTAAGCAACTTGCAGACAGATAAGTCTAAACTCTGCAGGCGCGTACATAAACCAACGGCTTTTAGGGACTCATTTGTTATTAACTCACACCATCCCAAAGATAATGTTTTTAATTGAGTCAGATGAGACAAATGAAATACGCCAGCATCCGTAAGCTTTCCATCGTTTTCTAGATCTAAGTATTCAAGTTTTGTAAGGGCGGTAAACTGTTTTAATATATCATCAGTTATATCAAGACTCGTCAAATCTAACTGTTCCAGTTGAGTCAAAGAGGATATAATTTTTAAGCCATTATGAGTCAAACCAAAGCAACCTCCTAAAAATAAATATCTTAAGTTTTTTAGGTGAGTTAAAGCCTGCAGCTCGTCATCTCTTAGCTTAGACGAAGCAAGACTTAAACCTCTCAAATTTTCTAATTTACTAAGAGAGGTAAAATCGGGGACATGAGTATTTTTTCTACCCAAAACACGCATTATTAAAACTTGCAAATCAACAAATGGGGATAAATATTCCAGGTCCGATTCTTTAAAATTCCAGGAATCTAATTGCAATGTTTGCAAGTTAACAAGATTGGAAAGCTGCTTTAAATCTTCCCCTTTCCACTCTTTACCTCGGGAGTTTATATAACTTTTACCGCTTAAGTTTAAACTTTTTAGTTGAGTAAGAATGTTAAGGATCGTTAACCCCTTGCTTGTCAGCTGAGAGCATTGGGTTAAATCCAGGGTTTGCAGGGAAGTGAGGGAAGTAAGGTATGTCAGGTGAGCATCGGTCAGCGCGTTGTTAAGAGTAATTTTCAATATTTTTAAGTTTTTTAAAGAGGCAAGACATTTAAAGCCTTTATCTGTAAGACGACTATCATCCGTAGAAAAATGACCCGAGGTAAGATGTAAACTTCGCATGTTGGGCACTTTGGCAACAAGTGTCTCCAATTCCTCATCCGTCATATCGCTAAATTCTGCTTCTCCATGAATATTCTGGTATTTATAGAAAATTTGATTCATTGTCTTTGATGTCTTTGATAAAGCCACTCGATCATCTGGAGACAAAAATTTCTGTAGATTAACAGTGATGTCTTGTAATTGCGGCGATTCAATTGTGGAAGAACCATGCTGTAAATTTGCTGTTTGTTTCGGGAAAGGAATTTGAGGATCGGATGGTGTTTGGGAAGGTGAATTTGACAACTTCAGCTGAGTTTGTGCAACGCCAGTTGTCACCGGATCTGCATCTGAAGGTTTTATAGAAAAATGATTCGCTTTTCTATAGATGCACTTTCCAATTAAGACGATAGACGGCACAATAACGGTGGCAATTAAAATAATCTTGAGAACATATCCTGCATAAATGGAGGGATTCTTTTTTTGGGGACCATCGTAAGCCGTTTCTACTTCATTGTCTTTGATATCTACAACATGCACGCTGCGGCGCCGACCAAAATCAAAAAATTTTTCACAAAAACGCAACCGGGAATATTTTTCGCGAATATTCGTTTGATTTGAAACTGGTGTAAAAAAAGGAAGCTCGGACATTAAGATAAACCGCCCATTAAAATAATTAATGTTATTTATTACTTACCTAATAATAACACAATAAATTATTTATAGCAATGGCAGTGAAAACTATAAAACAAATTATTTAAATATCTTTTTAATAATTGAACTGGCCCCTTTCTGTAATTGTTTGATAGGGTGTGTCTCAGGCGATTGATTTCCCTTTTCATTTTTTTCCATCTTCTCTTCCGGCCAGGGAAATGGATAGGTTGTGGGAGGAGGGATTTTCGGTTCGTTCATCCCCCCGCTTGCAATATGCAGGACGGTACCAAGGACCATCCCTTCGGGCCCGCCCTGGTTTTGAGCAATAATTGCGCTTAAACGGGCCGCGGCCTTTGTTTTATCAATTGTCGCATTGTCCAATGTTCCCCGCAGCGGCAACTGAAGCATGAACCCGCTTTCGATCGGGGCAATATTGAATGCTTTACTGATCGCCTCGCCGGACAATCCAATGGTCATATGAACACGGTCCTTTCCTACATCTACATATCCCCAGGCAGCTGTATGATAATGATCATTGATCAACAGATCTACCCTTTCTAATTTCACGATGCCATCATTGATGGAGAAAAAGGCCGGAGTCGACCAGACTAGGACCTCATCGAGATAGCCGGGCGTTAATAAACTCAGCACTTTGGCCATTTGCGATTGCGGGGTAAAATAGACTTTACCAAGAGATAATGACCCTTGCGCAAGTGATATATTCGTGAGATTGGGATTTTTTACAGGGACGGCAAACCCTTGTTTTTTTATGTTCAACATCAGATGCTGATCGGAGCGCAAAATCCCTTTAAGCGTTGGAATCAGATCCTGCAAAACATATAATCCAAGCTCGGGCGTAATTTTTAATTGTGCTTCCAAATCCCTTCTTAGGGTCAAAATACCATTATTGATCTGTGCATCCAATTGAAACTGTCCGTTATCTCCATTCAAGCTCAGTGCAATTGGCCCGTTCATCGATTGAAGAGCGGCATTGAACTTCGCATTTACATTTGATCCAAGCACAGCTTGCAGTTGCCTTCCCAATTTCGGATTAAATAAAAGATGGCTTAACATGGGTACGGAAAGATTTGTCATCGTTCCATCGAGATTTAAAGAAAGACCGGCTTCATTGAAATGCCCATTCGATGTTAAACTATTTGCCAAAGATCCATCAATATCCCACGAAGAAGAGTAGTGGTTTGGATTTTTTCCAACGGCATTCATGCGAAAGTTAACTAATTTCGATAATTCTTTCGTTGAAATGTGGCAGGAAATCGAATCAAAAACGATAGTCTGTTTGGAGACGAGGCCGGCGCCGGTAAGATGATCGATATATAAATTACCGCCAATGCCAAGATGTCCCCAAGGCATCGTGGATGTGACCGGGAGATCTAAATCATCGATCATGACCCTAAGATTTGCATTGTTGACCAAATGAAAATCTGCATTAATAGCCGGGTTTACCCATCGCTGAATAGCTAAATAGCCATTCGGAGATAACTGCAGTTGTAACGAAGTCTCTTTATCGAGATTGCGCAAATGCCCATTTTCATCGAGATGCAAAGCTGTTTTTCCCTGTAATTGAGGCGTATCTACAGACATTTCGATTTTGCCGTGCAAGGTTGGATGTAAAGACATTTCTGTATCGATTGTCGCATTCATCGTAGGTCCAATAATGGGGAGAATATCATAGGGAGCGACAAGACCTGTGATCATTTCTACAGGAAAATGGTTCGAGGTCAGATGCATTTTTGCCGTAGCCTGGCTAAAATTAACATTTTTTCCGTCAAACCAATGATTGAGTACCAGGGTACCACTGACCTTCCCGGATGCCTGGGCTGGTATAAGCATGTCTCCGGAAAAATTAAACGACAGGGAACGGGTTCTCTCACTTAAAGCCCAATCGGCAACAAGCCGATGCATTTTTGGATAGCTTGCACCGTCAATTTCGCGATCGTTCCCAAACCCTTCGACCTCAAGTGTCCCGTTAAATTTTAGGGATTGCCACTCATAAAGGTAAAAATTTGTTTTTGCCAGGATCGATGATTTCTCATTAAAAAAACGATTGATCAGAGCCTTGCTTTGATCTTCTTGTACGAGTGTGGCAGTAAGGGTTGCTTGTCCGATCGAATGAGCTTTAGTTTCAATAGAAAAAACAACCTGATTCAAATGTAAGCGATATTGATCTGTTTTAAGCGATGGAACAGATATCGAGGCTTTTATGGAGCTTTGCCTTAAAATAGAGTTGAATGATGCCTTTGAAAATAAAGCGTTTGGGAGCTCCAGTTTGTGTATAGCCACATTTGCATCGCTAATTTCCTCTATATGCCATTTCGACAACAGATGTTGGAAGGCTTGAGGCAAACGAACCTCTATTGTTGCAGGTTTTTGCAGTTCAATTATGCTATCGATTTGAAAAATGAACTCCGATGAAGAAAAGCTGTCCGAATTCATCTTCAATGTGCCAAGGATGTAACTATCGTACTTTTCCGCTCCAAGAAGCAGCTCCAGCGGAAAAGAATGGTTTTGGTAAGCCAGATCGCTCACTATTCTGACATTCAGGCGCTGGTTTATGTTTTTTGCTATGTTCACCTGTAACTGCTTCAAAGCAATTTTGTCTGACGTTTCCAGGAAATTACGACCGGAATTGTTCAGGCTCACATTCGCTTCAATAAAAACTGGTGATAGATCTGCTGTTTTTATAGGTTCTGTGAACGTTTTTAGCGGGATTTTTAATTGATCTATTGAAAGTGTACATTGAACATCCGATGGGACTATCTCTGCATCGATGGAAAAAAAATGGATCAGTTTTTCCACAACAGACCGCTGGACATTCATTATTGCAATAAAGGGACGAGAAATGGTCAGATCATCCGTGATCATCACCTCTCCTCCTGCCGATAAGGTTTTCGTTGTGAGATCTGCATGGACGATCAAATTTTTTGCAACCCCAACTTGTTCGATCTTCAGATTCAAAACATCCCCTAAAGCTTCCTGAAATATCCCTGCTAATTCAGGATATCGATAGGACAAAAATTGATCGAAAATGACGATCGGAAAATTGGCGATATCTGCCTGTACTTGTACTTCAGCATCCGGAAAGCGGGCAAGAATACGCTCTTTATCCCCTTTATCCTGCAGCACATCCTGCAAGGATACCCCTTTCAACACTGCATTTGCAACAAATTGCCCTACGAGGTTGCCTTGGGCCGTCTCTCCGGAAATATGAAGCGTTTGTTCATCGATTGTTGCCTGAACATTTTTTAAGGAAATCAAGGGACCTGATGCAGTGCCTTGAGTGGCTGGACGAATTTCCCCATTCAGCGACTGTATAATAACGGAACGGACAGATGACGGCTTTTGAATAAGGGAGAATAAGGAGGATTGGACCTCAACACTTTCGATGGTGATGTGCATTTCAGGAGCGTTTCTGTTTACAGAAACCCCTCTCAATTTTTGCGGTCCTGACCAGGCAACATCGAGATCTTCGACCGATAGCTCGTAGGGACTACCTTTATTGAGATACCCAACAAGAGCATTTTTTCCCCAACTGGTAGACAGTATTGTCGGGATGAGTGCAATCAGGGTTAAAATAAAAACAACGATAAGGCAAAGACTTAAGGCTAAATATTTCATTTTAATACATTATAAAATGGCTCAAGGCCATAACTTTTTAAGGATTTACAAAAAAAACTTCTCCATTACGATAGCACGTAATTTAAATAAAATCTAGCGCAAAAAAAAATCCAATCTATTTTTTTAATTCTCTCCGATGGGAATTTATCTTTCAATCAATTGCCACTTATCAGTATAATATCCTGAAACTGAAATAGATTAGGTCTTTTATGAAAACATATATCGAAGGTAGTTCAAAAATTGGGATTTTGACAAGGAGGCTGCTCAAAATTTTTCGTCTGGAGCGAGTGACCATTGCCTATGGCAAGGCACGAGTGAAGACAAAAATTTTGATGCAAAGCCGACGCTGTCAAAAACCAATTTTTGAATCACGTTCGGTATATTTTTACCTCTTATTTTTTACTTGTATTTGCTCACTCACAGTAAGAGCTGAAAATCTCACAGAACCTCTTTCTGTTGTTATTATTGGAAAAGGGCCTGCCGGGCTTGCCACTGCAATTGAAGCAAAATCGCAGGGAGCTGAAGTTTGCATCGTTGAGAAGAGAAAAGGCGCTACAAGACAACAAACCCTTTTTCTTCGGGAATCCTCATTGAATTTGCTCAAAAAATGGCAGGTATGCCCTAGCCAATTGAGCGTAGTTACTATTCAAGATCGACAAATAGGTGTTGTACCTATTCACAATTTAGAAGAAGGAATGGAGAAACGGGCGCAGGAATTAGGGATTCAAATCCTCCATGGAGAATTTCTCCATTTCCATGATGGCAAAATAAAAATTTCTCATGATGGCGAAGAAGTACTCCTCCCTTACGACATTATTGTTGCTGCAGATGGCGCACATAGTAAAGTCAGAGATGCACTCGGCATCCAGTGTACTTTGTTTGGTGAGGTGAAAGGCCACAGCGCATTTATTCCTCTTGCTGAATCGCAAAGCAATATTGGCATTGGCGACCCAATAAAAATTAATGGCTTTTTTCTCAGAAAAATAGGGTTTGCGACAGGAAGCATCATTTTTGCTCAAAGGGTTCTTGACTCGCGTGCAAACGAGCCCATTTCGGAAAAAGAATTTCAAGAGTTACTCAAAGCGTGTAATCTGGACAAAGAGTGTCAAAGTTATGAAGAAAAGAAAGCAAATGTTTTATCCGACATTACTATTACGCTTCAACAGGCAATGACCTTTTCGGACGAAAAAAAAAGGGCCATTGTCGTCGGAGATGCAGCAGCCACAGCAAGTTTTTTCAAAGGGATGGGAGCAAACACAGCTTTAAAGGCCGCAGCGCTTGCGGGCGAGTTTTTTTCACGGATTCAGAAACATGATATGGATCCTTATACCCCTTTTAATCTCAAGATGAAAGGGGCAACAGATGAACTCATTGACGACAGCAAGTTTTTGTTTTGTTCGGAGTAAGGAAAGTGGACTTATGATTCATTTGTTTGTGCGAAGCTCAACTTAAGCAACAAATTTTTGAAGCATTTTCGTGATGTAATTATTAAGGCTTTCTCCATGAAATTGCGCCTCAATAGATAGCTTTGCATGTAATTCGGGAGGAATGCGCAAATTGAATTTTCCAGAAAAAGGCCGATCTGGTTCTTCTCCTCTTTCCGCACAGAATGCCAAGTAATCATCGACTGAATCCTTAAAAGCCTGCTCGATTTCATCTACTGTCGTGCCCTGGAAAGTAACGACATCTTTGATTCCAAGCACTTCCCCGTGAAAAATCTTAGCTTCATCATCATATTCGACGTGACCGGTATAACCTTTATACTTCATCATGGTCTTACTCCTGCATTTTCTAAGAAACGCCGCACAGAAACTAAGGCACCCTCATGGTACCAAAATATAGTATTATAGTCAAATACTTCATGTCCCAACTGTGGATCAAACAGAAACGATAGAATACGCCATCTTTTATACATATGCGAGCGTTTTGTCTTCGCAAATATTTTGCAATTCGATAGAATCTGAGTTAAAAACAGCCTTATTGCATAATTACCAAATAAACATAAGGCATTATTATTTTTCTCAGAGATTGCAGAATGCAAGAAAGAGGAGTCTTTAAAGTCTGCTTAAATGGATAATGAGAGGAGTTGCAGAAGTCTCTAGATCATTAGAGCCAGGCAATAATGTTCAACGCAAAGGCGCAAAGACGCAAAATTAGACAAGGCGACTCTTACTTTTAAGGAAGTTTCTTTGCGCCTTTGCGCCTTTGCGTTGAATTTTTTTTACTGACCCTGAATAATCTAAGACTTTTGCAATTACTCTTAAGGTCTTTATTATCCATTATGCAGACTGAAAAATACCCTTCTCTGCGTACTCTGTGATCTCTGTGGTAACTAATTCATTTACAATAAGTTAACGGATCAATCATGAAATTTCCCATCCCCCCAGGCGTTTTTGATATCATCCCAAAAGAAACAAAAGAGCCGTGGCGGGCCTCCCACCTCTGGACCTTTGTCGAAAACCATATTCGGCAAATTGCAGCGGAATACGGTTTTCAGGAAATTCGAACTCCAATTTTTGAACGGACTGAACTTTTTCAGCGAAGCGTCGGGGAAACTTCCGATATTGTTTCAAAGGAAATGTACACATTTTTGGATAAAGGACAGCGTTCCATCTCTCTTCGGCCGGAAGGGACAGCTGCTGTCATGCGGTCATTCATTGAAAATCATCTCGATCAATCAGCTCCCATTCACAAACTGTTCTATATGGGACCTATGTTCCGTTATGAACGCTCTCAGGCAGGAAGATACCGGCAGCACCATCAATTCGGCGCAGAGGTCATAGGAAGCGGAGCTCCGGAACAAGATGCCGAAGTCATCGACCTGCTTTATACCCTTTACAACAGACTTGGGCTAAAGTCTGTGACAGTCAATCTCAATTCGATCGGCGATACAGAATCCCGGTTAAAATATAGAACAGCATTGCAAGAATATTTTAGAAGCTATCTGGGCGATCTTTCCGAAGACAGTAAAGTTCGCCTTGAACTTAACCCCTTGCGCATCCTCGACTCCAAAGACCCTAAAGACAAGGAAATTAACAAAGGAGCGCCCTCCATTCTCGATTTTCTGAACGAAGAATGCTCTCACCATTTTCAACAAGTTCAATACCAATTACAACATTTAAAGATCCCCTTTACCATCAATCCTTCTCTCGTAAGAGGGCTCGATTACTATAATAAAACAGTCTTTGAGATCGTTTCGGGAAATCTTGGCGCGCAAAATAGTCTATCCGGAGGAGGCAGGTATGACGGGCTGCTAAAAACACTGGGAGGCCCGGAACTTCCCGCTATTGGATTTGGAACCGGAATAGAAAGGATTATTCAGACCTTGATCAATCAGGAAATCGCTCTGCCCAAACCTTATGCACCGGATCTATTTTTGATCGCAATGGGACAAAAGGCCAAAGATGCCGCCTTTATTTTTCTTCACCAATTGCGCCAAAACGGAATTGCCGCTTTGATGGATTTTGAGAATAGAAAATTAAATAAACTTATGCAATATGCCAATCAAATACAGGCAAAATATGTGGCCGTCATCGGCGATGATGAACTGAATTCGGGCATCGTCTCATTAAAGACAATGGAAACCGGAACAACAGCACAAATCCCGTTCAATGATCTTGTTAAGCATTTGCAAAATTTTCTGGATATAAATAGAAGAAATCTTTAGCATCTGCTTAAGAACCTGTCTTCTTAGGTTATTTACACCAAAACATATAGGGAGAACTCCATGTACATTAAAATGAAAATACTGCCTCTCATCGCGATCTCAACGCTGATGGCATGCGGAACATCACCATCGGATGATGCGGAAAAAAACAAATCTCAAGAAAAAACAGAACAACGCAATCAAATGGAACAAAAGCCAAACCATTTAACAAGCGATGCAAGTAAACCTCAGGAGAAAGAGGCTGCACACCAGGAAGGAGTCGACCTCAATAAAGTTTCCGAAGCTCTTGGCCACTTCATTGGTCGAAATCTCAATACATCCGGCATTCAATTTGATCTGGAAAACATCATCAAAGGAATGCGCGAAGGAGCCGCCGGCAAACCAGCTCCTATGAGCGATGCCGACTACGAAAAAGCGATGGCAGAATTGCAGCAAAGCGCCCATAATTCACTTGCTGAAAGCAACTTAAACGCTGCTGATAAATTCATGGAAGAAAATGCTCATGCTAAAGGTGTGGTTGTCTTAATCCCCGGCCAACTTCAATACACGATCCTGCAGGAAGGTTCAGGGGCAGCTGTCCCGGAACATGGCACTCCGACAATCAATTATACAGGCAAATATATCAATGGAACAGTGTTTGGCAGTTCAGAAAATGCCGGCGGGCCCATTTCCGTCCCCCTTGATCAAACGATTCCTGGCTTTAGCAAAGGAATTGCCGGAATGAAAGAAGGGGAAAAACGGCGTCTGTTTGTCCATCCTACAGTAGGTTATGGACGTCAGGGACAATTGCCCCCCAATTCCTTGCTGATCTTTGACATTGAAGTCGTAAAAGCAACCGCTGCGGAAAAAAGTCCCGCTGTTCCCGAACATGAAAACGGGGATGATGAAAATGATGATCTGGATGAAGAAATCGATGCAATCGAGATAGAAGAGCCAAAGAAAGAGGAGCCGAAAAAGGAAGAGCCAAACAAAGCAACTAAATAATTTGTTTTTTATATACCGAAGGTGGTTCAAAAGTTGGGATTTTGACAAGGAGGCTGCTCAAAATTTTTCGTCTGGAACTTAAGTGACCATTGCCAATGGCCAAGGCACGAGTGAAGACAAAAATTTTGATGCAAAGCAAAAGCGCCTCAAAAACCAATTTATGAATCACGTTCGGTATACATCGTGAAATGAAGAATTGAAGCGATGGGCGAATTTTAAAACACAGAGGCACAAAAGACACAGAGAAAATCTATGAACTTATATTGTTTAAGAAACTTTTTTTTTCATGATGCGAAAAAAATAAGTGCTTTTCTCTGTGCCTCTGTGCCTCTGTGTTGATTTTTTTTGGAGAAATTCGCACCCCGAGTTATGTACAGATTAATTTTATGAAAATTATCCTGTTTCAACCGCAAATTCCACAAAATACCGGAAATATTGTACGTACCTGCGCTGTCACAGGATCTTCTCTTGTATTAGTCAGACCGCTTGGCTTTAGCGTCACCGACCGGTGGCTAAAACGGGCAGGATTGGACTATTGGGAGGGAGTTGATGTTTCCTTTATCGATGATCTCGATGAATTTTTACAGAAAACAACAGATCAATTTTATTTTTTTTCAAGCAAAGCTTCAACTAAATATAGCGATCTGCGTTATAATGCGGATGATATCCTGATTTTTGGATCGGAAACGTCCGGTTTGCCGGCTCATTTTCATCAAAAGTGGCAAGAGCGCTTTGCAACTGTCCCAATGAAACCTAAAGCCCGCTGCCTAAATCTTGCCACAACTGTCGGGATTGTCACTTATGAAGCTTGCAGACAACAGCAGTGGCAAAGTTTTCGGGAGATCACACCGACGTGAACGTTCTTTATTTTTTTGAATCTCTTGGAGCCTATATTCGACTTGTCTTGAGCGTGGTTTGGATCACGATAAGGCACCCCCCTCATTTATCATTGGTGCGCGATCAGATGTACGAAGTTGGGGTCATGTCGTTGCCTGTGGTTGCGATCACCGGTTTTTCTACAGGCATGGTGCTTGCCGCTCAAGCATTTTTCCAGTTATCCGATAAAGGGCTTGCCAGTGCAACCGGACTCATGGTAGCTAAAGCCATGATCGTTGAGCTTGGCCCGGTATTGACGGCCTTTATGGTCACAGGCCGCGTAGGGGCTGCCATGTGTGCTGAACTTGGTACGATGCGCGTCACTGAACAAATCGATGCTTTGAAATCAATGGCTGTTGATCCTAAAGCTTATTTGATTGCCCCCCGCTTTATAGCAGGCACCTTAATGCTGCCCATTCTGTCGATCTTTAGTTCTCTTATGGGGATTGTGGGAGGGTATGTCATCGCTGTCGACTACTATGGCATGGCCTCTAACGTTTTTTTAGATCCATTGCCGATTCACATTACGACATTTGATGTGTTCAGCGGATCGGCAAAGGGCTTTGTTTTTGGCATTATCATCGTCACCATCTCGTGCTTTCGGGGTATGACAACAACAGGCGGAGCTGCAGGGGTCGGTCGCTCGACAACAAACAGCGTCGTGATTTGCTATTCCACCATCCTGATCGTTAATTTCTTCCTCACATTATCGCTTAACAGCTCATACGACTACATCAATGAATTCATAAACAGGTGGTTATGACAGAAAACGATCAAAACAAACAACCGATGATCTCTGTCAAAGACCTATGGAAGGCTTATGGTAAACACCAGGTCCTAAAAGGGCTTAATCTTGAGGTATTTGAGGGGGAAACAGTTGTTATTCTCGGACGCTCCGGTGTCGGTAAAAGTGTCTTGCTTCGTCAAATCATTGGAATAGAATCTCCCGATAAGGGATCGATATCGATCAGTGGTCAACCAATTACCAATATGTCTCGAAAAGAGAAAATGGAGGCAAGGAAAAGCATTGGAATGCTATTCCAGGGCTCTGCATTATTTGATTCGATGAACATCGGCGAAAATATCGCCTTTTATTTGCGTCAGCATGAAAATAAGCTTAAGGAAGAGGTCGTTTCTAATCGCGTTAAAGAAGCGCTGGAAATGGTCGGTCTGGAAGGGATCCAAAAAAAGATGCCCTCTGAACTTTCTGGCGGTATGCGTAAGCGCGCAGCCCTCGCCCGCCTTGTCATCTATCGTCCGCAGATCGTTCTTTATGATGAGCCCACAACGGGACTAGATCCGATTACAGCTATGCAGATCAATGAATTGATCAATAAAACAAAGGCCGGATTGAAAGCCACGAGCATTGTTGTGACCCATGATATTCGTTCGGCTGTCGAAGTTGGCGATAAATTAGCTTTTCATGATAATGGAATAATAACACATATAGCAAAACCTAAGGATTTTTTTGCAATTGATGATCCACAGCTTCAATCATTTTTTAATAATGCCGTTTTAAATATAAATATACGGGAAGCAAAAAAACAGGAGCCGTCATGACAGATGCTTTTAAGAACATAATGATTGGACTTTTTGTCTTTGCTGCCATTGTTGTCATTATTTTCTCCTTAATGTTCCTAAATCCCAATATCGGCGATAATAACAAGATCGTCCACGTGCATTTTACCGATGTCGATAAGGTCACACCGGGAACCAGGGTCACATTAGCCGGTCGTCCCGTGGGAAAAGTCATCGATATACAAGACATTGAACATGGACGGGGCGGTCCAACCGATTCCCATGGCCGCATTTATCTCTATGATCTGACACTGGAAATTGATTCGGGCATTAATATCTATAATACAGACAAAATTGCCGCGCGTACTTCCGGCTTGCTTGGGGAAAAAAATATAGAAATTACCCCATATGCCCCAAAACCTGAAGAAAAATTAACGATCGTCGATGACAAAGTGATCTTTGCAGTGGAAACAGAGTCGATCGAAGATGCATTGACAGAAGTGAGCAATATTTCCGAAAAATTTCAAGGGACCCTGCAGGCAATTACCGACACAATCCATCGCATCCGGGATGAAAAACTCGTCGAAAAAATCACTACAACAGTCGACCATTACGATCTGATTGCAGCAGACATCCATCGAACGTGGCCAAGCGTTGATCAATCCATTCGCGATTTCGATAAAACAGTCCAACACATCGGAACAACGGCTGCTCATGCGAATAAATCGCTTAATACCGTCGATTCCATATTAGCCAATGCAAATAAGGTCATGGGGCATGTTGCAAAGGGCGAGGGCAGTTTAGGGAAAATCCTTGTGAGGGATGATCTGTATTTGCGTATCACATCGATTTTGAATAAGGCAGAAACAACGATGGATGATATCAATCATTATGGGTTGCTGTTCCATTCCGATAAGGGATGGCAGCGTCTGCGGGCCCGCCGGTTAAATCTCCTGCAGAAACTGCAGTCCCCTCAAGAATTCCGCAATTATTTTAACGATGAAGTGGATCAAATTTCTACTTCCCTTTCTCGTGTTTATATGGTATTGAATGAGTTTGGGGAAAATCCTTATTGCGGATGTTTACTCGACAATCCTGAGTATACTAAGGTTTTTTCCGAACTGATGAGGCGCGTCAGCATGCTCGATGAAGAAATTAAGATGTATAATGCTGAAGTAGCAGAGGCTGAATCGCATCAGACTGAAATCAACTGAGTTCGCTTACGTGCCCTTGCCCTTGCCCTTGCCCGTGCCCGTGCCCGTGCCCGTGCCCGAATATATTTATCTTTTCCGAATTTCTTTGTCCTTCCATTATGACAAGGACGATAATGAATCGGATAAGATGAACTTACACGGGCACGGGCACGGGCATGGGCACGGGCACGGCAATACTAGAATATGGAGGTCTGTTTATGGAAGATACACCCTACTCACAGATTCAAAAAGGCACATTTTTAGTTGCCTCTCCGGATATTGAATTTGGGATATTTTACAGAAGTGTAATTTTGATCTGCGAACATACGGCCAATGGATCTTTTGGACTTGTCATCAATAAAAGCCTGGACTTAGAGCTTCCTGAAGAGGTCATCAATATTCACAATTTGGCAAATCCCCACGTCAGCATGCGTGCAGGAGGCCCAATCCAACCAAACCAGATGATGCTTCTTCATACGGCAAAAGTCCCCACGCAACAGACACTGGAAATTTGCGAGGGGGTCTTCCTGGGAGGCGATCTCCAATTCCTGCAGGAGGCGATCACAGATGAAACCGGCCCACCCATTAATTTATGTTTTGGATATGCTGGATGGGAGTCAGGGCAATTAGAAAGGGAATTTCTCGACGGCCATTGGTATATCCATCCTGCTACTGTCAATGAGATCTTTTATACCGATCCGGAAAAGATCTGGGCGAAAATATTAAAAGAAATGGGTGGCAAGTATGCCCTTATTTCGACGATCCCCGAAGATCTTTCTGTAAATTAGACCTCTTTCAAAACTGCTCACAAATCAGCAATATCGATGATACGGTAAAAATAGCGACTGCTTAATAGAGCATCCGAAACTGGACCTAAATGAAGCAGAACAGGCGAAATCCCAAAACCTTTTGGAATGTTAAGAGAAGCTATTTTGGTTTTCATTGCATCGATCACTTCAAGCCCCAATTCACGACGGCGCATTTTGACTTCACAGACAAAAAGGGTATTGGAATGCATTTGAATCAGATAATCAATTTGGCATCCTTTTTTGCGACCTGTGGCTTTTTGAAAATAGGGATTATCAATAACGACATCCTGAGCGTGAATTCCAAGCGCCTGGTAAAGAAGAGGTCTATTTTTCAGCAAAAGGTTTTCGAGTTGAAAACCGAGCATAGGTTCCCATCCAGGTAGACTGGAAAGAGGGACTTCTAAAAACAACCCTTGTTCAATTTTCGTAAGATTGGGTTCGATATAATGGATGTAAAAGCGAAGATAATTGTCGGAAAGCCGATATAGGATCTGTTTCCCTGGCTTACCTGTTTTTAAAGCCCAGTCTGGATGTTTGCTGACAAATCCACAGATTTCAAGAGCTTTAAGATGAAGGCTCAGTGTACCGCTCGGCGAATAAGCCATTGTCTTTTGCAGAGTAGCCCGGTCTTTCATGCCTTGGCTTAGTATTGTAATAATCTTTTTATAGATCTCGCCCCTGGAACTGAAAAGATCATTAAAAATCCGGTCAAACTCATGCACTAGAAGGCCATTTTTTTCAAAACAAAGCCGTTTAATATTTTCATCAGCGCTTTGATGAGTCTGAATCTGTTCGAGATACCAAGGCACTCCCCCTGTCAAACTCAAAATCTTAAAAAAATCGAGATCTGACCCTTTAAAGCCTTGAAGATCCAGCAATTCTCTGCATTGTGGAATCGATAATTCTGCAAGTTCCAGATAGAGAGAAACTCGACCAAAAAAAGCTGTGCTATTGATGATGTTTTTATCGATCCAGGTCGAAATAGAACCACATAAAATAAGGGTAACCGATGGATGGTTTTGCAGGACAAGATCCCACCAAACTTTTAACTTAGAGATAAATGTCGGATCTTTTGAACCCATCCACGAAATCTCATCGAGGAGAATGACAGTGGGTTTGGCTGTGAGATGTCTTGATAGATGCGCAAAAGCATCACTCCAATCGGTGAAAGTAAAAGGGGGAAGATTAAACAAAGTCGCAAGTTGGCGAGCAAAGGCATCGCGCTGATTCTGCGCCGTTACCCCTTTAACAGGAGCAAGTCCGCTAAAAGGCAAAAAAACCTTATCTTTTCCGAATTCTTCAGCAAGACGACTTTTCCCGATTCGACGACGCCCTTTAATGACGACAAGACAGGCTCGACCTGATTTTGACAGGTCTTCCAGTCTCAGTAACTCGTTATCTCTTCCAACAAATGGCTTCATATAGTTTATATTAGATGAGCATGATGTTTATGTCAATCTATTATGCTCAAAATCGACATTTGTTAGTTTCGAGCATAATAACATCATATCATTTTATCTCGCTATGAACGAAAGAAGCTCAACATGATGTTACATTTCAACCAGATAATCGGTTCTGAGGGAAGTGTCGGGGCACAAAATATCTTTAATCTTCACCCCTAAGCTCCTATGAAACCACTGCTTTACCAGATCATGATCAAGAAAATCTTGTAATAACGAAACATGTGACATAATAATGGCTTTTACCTGTTCTTCATCTGGCTTAGGTTCATGTACTAGACGTCTTATCAAGTCTCTGATAGCCCTTTGAACAGAATAATCGAGGACTTTTCTTTTTAATTCGCTATAAAAGGTAAAATCTTCTGAACTTACACCCTCTGCGAATGTTTGCACATGTGAATGATATAATAATATATGTCTGATTCTGCTGCTTGAAAATAAGATTTCAAGAGCCTCCGGATCAGATAAAAGACTCTTAAAAGATACTCCATTCTGACTGCAATAATCCACAAGATTTTTAAAGTCGCTATTCTTTAAACAAAGGCGATCGCGATATAAATAAATTGCGTTGGCAAATAACACTCTGGTCTCTTGCGAATCTGGCCATTTCATTGCATCAGGGGGAGCTGCCTGCATCTGATCTTCCCCGACAGAACAACACCTGACTTGTGCGTTTTGCAGTGTCTCTGCTTGCATTTGGTTTTCGTCCGCTACTTTCCTCTCTGACGGATCGACATCTATAAATTGCGCAAATATTTCGGGGTTAAATTGCACACCATTTTTCCGTCTTGCACTTCCTCCGGGAGGCAAAAAAGAGGACACTAATATCTTTTTCTGAGCAACATCCTCTTTTATCGGCCTGTCTACAGTAATCGGCAGAACAACAGGCTCTTCGGATTCTAAGTCCTGGTGATCTTTTACGACTTTTTCTAAAGTAGACGCATGGGTAAGGCCCCCGGAAATTGCCTGAATGGTCAAAAGGTTTGCCCTTTTCTTGCAGAATAAACCGGAAATTTTCTGCAGTGTTTCATTGGGAGGGACTGTTTTTGCTGAACAACACTCCCGATATGTAGCCGCAACCGCATGGGCGCTGCCAACAAATATTATGCCGACAATGAGACTAATGGCGCATGAGGCAGATCTTGGAATTTCCGGCTGTTTTCTGTAAGGATCGATTAAAATGGCGGCGGCCAGATCGAGCCTATTCATCGGCTTTCATTCGATTAAGAATGAGTCCGCCAATGATGAATAATAAAATAATCGTGCTCATGCCGAAGCGTAAGCTATTTGTCAAATAGGCCACCCACCCATACAAAAGGGGGCCCACAAAGGCTGTGGCTTTTCCCGATAACATATAAAAACCAAACATTTGTCTTCGCATATGTGCGGGAGCCATACGGGACATAAGGGCACGGCTCGATGATTGCACCGGACCTACAAAAACACACATTAAGAGCCCAAGAAGCCAAAACTGCCACTTTTCTGTTACGAACAATGCAAACGAGCCTGGAATAATGAGACCAATTAAGCTGTATAGAATGACCTTTTTACTGCCGATCCAATCATCCAAAAAGGCCAGCGAAGCTGCCCCAAGACCAGCTGTAACGTTCATGCTGATTCCAAACAGCAAAACTTCTTCCTGCGTCATGCCAAAAACGGAAGCCGCATAGATCCCTCCAAACGTAAACAGCGTAGCCAGACCATCGATATAAAACATTTTGGCAATCAGAAAACGGATAATATGGCGATAATGTTTCAATTCCTTACATGTCGTCCACAGTTGATTGAGCCCGTCTTTAACGGCTACGCCCATTGATTTGCCGCTGGGAATCGATGGCGGCGCCGTCAAAAATAGGGGCAGCGCAAAAAATAGATACCAGACTGCAGTCAAAACAAAGGTAGCCCGGACCGCCTCAGCTTGCCCTCCTGCCAGGGGAAACCATGGATGGTCATTGACAAATGCAAACAGGGCAACAAGCAAAGCTGCCATGCCGCCGGCATATCCCATGCCCCATCCCCATCCGGACCAACGGCCCAATTGCTTTGGAGCTGCAAGCTCCGGCAACATGGCATTGTAAAAAATATAGGCCCCTTCAGCGCCGACCGCCCCAATCCCGACACCCCACAATGCCGGCCAGGTATATTCGGGCGATGGCAAAATAAACCACAGCAGAGCCGTTGGAATCACGCATAATAGTGTTGCGGAGATCAACCACAACCGGCGAGCTCCACATTGGTCGGCAATCGCCCCTAAAAATGGACTGACAAGCGCAACGACGAAAGCAGACAGCCCGGTTACTGTCCCCCACGCTGCAGCACCCACCGTCTCATTGACCGCCACGTGGTTAACAAAAAAAGAGGCAAAAATGAATGTTTGGATGATTGCGGGAAAAGCGCTATTGGCCCAGTCATAGAAAACCCAGCAAATTAGTTTTAATGTATATTGTTTTGTCTTCATTAATTCACTTGTTGGAGCTGTCATAGATTTATCACCTCTAATTTATACCCAACGTATCTCAAAAATTGGGTTTAACCAAAAGAAATGGCTGCAGGGACCCTGAATTTTTTTAATAATCTCGTCAATAAAGGAGAAATTTGATGTTTTTCTCCCTTTTCAATATAAACAGGAATGATTGAGCAACCAGTTTCATCCTGTATATCCTGAAAAGAATAGGAACGATTTAATGTATCGATTTCTGTTTTGAGGTTTTCATTGGATACAAAAATGCAGACGGAAATTCCCTTTTTAAGGGCATTTTTAATCGCAGTTAAACATATGGGGTTGTTTTCCAGCGGCTCAATCGATGGAATCAGCATGACACGCAATAAACGATAAAGGCGATAGACCCACCTGAACCTATGCTCCTGCTCCTCCTCGATAAAAAATCGCATGCGCCTGCGTTGAGCTCCAAGAAGTAATAGTGTATCGTTCCAGGCTGTATGGGTGCAAATATATATTGCCGGCATATCATTGGGGATACTTTCTGCGCCTATGATCCGGGTCTGAAAATGAAGTTTGGATAAGATCATCGCAATAAATCTGGTCAAATAATCAAAATACTGAAATGTTAAAATCGCTGTCCAGAGCAATGTCATCGATCCAATAATCGTAAACCCTTTGTCCGCATTCAAACCGAAAACTTCTGTGATCAGGTAAAGAAGAACGGAAGAGCAAAGGACTCCAAAGAAACTGAAAAAATTTGTAGCCGCCACCATCTGGCCGCGTTGATTACTCGGACTTGCCACCTGAACGTATGAGTCCAATGGGATCTCATAAATTCCTCCAAAAAGCCCTACAAAGAGTACAAGAGGGACCACGGCTGCAAGATGACCGGAAAAAAGATCGATCAGATAGCAGCTGATCACAATACCAATTCCTGCGAGTGGTACTAAACCAAGCTCTACAGTCTTCCCGGAAATTTTCCCCGCCAACATCGATCCGGAGCCAATTCCTATTGCGGTGAGCAAAAAAAGATATCCGCCCTGCACATCGGACAAATGTAGAGATTGCACTGCGAAAGGGATCATATTCAGCTGGACAAACGCCCCCAAAAACATAAAAAATGCCGAGCCAAACATGGCAGTAAGCAGCGAAGGGTAATTGGCAGCGCTTTTTAGTGTCAGGGCAATTTCGGAAAGAAAAAATACATTTAGACGCTTGGTCTTATCAGCCGGCGGAGTATATTCAATACAAAAACTTGAGATCATGGCAATAAACCCCATCAATGTCGTAAACAATGCAGCTACGATGAAATGACGATTCGTGATCTCTAAAAGAAAAGAGGCAGTAAAGGTTCCCAGTATAATGGCTAAAAAGGTAAATGAGGTCATGAGCCCGTTTGCTTTGGATATTTTATCGGTAGGCACAAGCTCCGGCAAAATGCTATATTTTGATGGTCCAAAGACGGCGCTTAGTGTCGCCATCAGAAAGAGAACAGAGTAGGCCCCTATTTTACTTTCAAAATAAAATGCCAAAACCCCAAGCACCATAACCAAAAATTCCAATGTTTTGGTCCATGCGATGATATTGCGCTTGCTAAAACGATCTGCCAATGTACCCGAAGAAACGGAAAAAAGAATGAAGGGCAGTACGAAAATAGCCCCTGTCGTGGCCAAAATTCGATGGCTGTTTTCAATGCCGTCTAACTGAATGAAGAAATAAATGACTAATAATTTATATATATTGTCATTGAGGGCACCCAAAAATTGCGTCGTATTGAGATAGGTAAAAGAAGAAAAGCGGCTTAAGAAATTCCGTAAATTTTTTGGGGTAAAATTTTCGATCAGGGTGGGTGTTTTTATCATAAAGCCAGTATGCATTGATGCCCGATTTTTTTCAAGAGCCTCCAATTGCTTAAGGCGAAACAAAGGTAATTGCAAAATTAAGGATTTCGTGCCCGTGCCCCTGCCCGTGCCCGTGCCCGAATTTATTTATCTTTTCCGATTTCATTATCTTCCTCGTAATAATGGAAGGATAAAGAAAAAAATCGGAAAAGAAGAACATATGCGGGCACGGGCACGGGCACGGGCACGGGCACGGGCACGGGCACGGGCATGTAATATCAAGAGTACATAATATAAAGACTAAAACTAATCTTTAAAATTCTCCGTCTCTTCTGCAGGCGGAAAGGAAGCGGGTCCATGATCATCATGATATTCGCGAATTTTTGCTGTCCATATATCCTTATATCGTTTCTCGACAGACAAACCTTGAGTTAAATAATTGAAAACAGATGGATTCCCATTCGACCAGTTAAAAATTTCTCTGATCCATTTGGGACAGCTGCGTTCTTTAGTTACCCCCCCTTTTTGAAAATCGACCACGTAAAATTTAAACGGCCCTGAAGCGATCCGTACATTTCGTGGATGAAAATCTTTTAATAACGATTCTTTGGCAGGGTTATGCTGGATATAGTAATTTCTCACTATGGCCAATATTTTTTTAGAGGTTGGGTCCAATGAATCAAAACTCTTGTTTCCTTCCCAATTTTTATTTGGCACACTATGTTCAATTTTTTCGACAACCATCATTGCATTTTCCCCACGATCGGGATTAGGCAAAGAAAAGATATGGGGGAAATGGATCTCTAATTCCTCGCAGTGTTCTTTGATTCGCCTTGCATACGCAACTTCTTCAAGGTCGGTACATACAATAGTGCTATATTTTTTTTGCTTGAGTTTTTCCAGTTCTTCTTCCTGATTTAATTCCGGATGGTGCTTAGCAGCTGACTTGGCCTGGACTGTCAAGTCTCTAAGTATACGCGCCTCTCTTTCCCAATTTACATAAGGTTTTTTCACAACAAAAGGCGCTTCTCCGCTAGTAAAGACAGAATGAAAATTGCCTCCGGCAACATATGATAAATGGAAGCTCTGTCCATTGAATGGAACTTCACACACTTTTTCTCGCGGTGTTTCACGCACGCGATAATTTGACCGTACTGTCATGGCCCCAGCCCTTGCTCTTACATGATTTGATTGCGGTGAGGTGTGAACAACAACAGTTCCTGCAGAAACGGCTGATTTTGTAGGTGTGCCAAAATTCATTTGCAGGTTTTCAGTTTGGACGGGGGAACTGAAAGCTGCAGGTCCGGTAGAATCCTGGCTGCCAGTATTTCGCGGTGGTGTATATGAGACCGAATCGTCGAAGGAGTTTGAGCCCGCAAATTTAACACGCGATAGACAAACTTCATTTCTTTCCGGACTCAAGTCTGCAAAGGTTAGCGGTGAAACAAACCCTGCTACCCTCTCTGCATTTTCAACAGGGGATTTCTTTTTTGGTGTAGAAAAAGTAGAAAACCCTGGAATCTCATAAGAGGCCGGTAGAGGATCAAAACTAAATGAACGACTGGCTGGAGTCGCGCAAGGTGAGAATGGGAGCAGTTGCAAATTTCCCGAAAGGGGGGAGGGTCTGTTCTCTTTGTCATCGGAGCCAACGGCTTCATCGTCAGACCAGGCATTCGAAGATGTTTTCACTTTTTTTGCTGGACTCTCGTCTTTTGCCGGACTCTCGTCCTCGAATAAATCAAAATTAAGTTTAATTCCGTTAGTAGGAAGCATTTTTTAATCCTCTGTTTTAGTAAAACATTTAAGTTTATTGTTTAAAATAAATCACGATTATAACAATCACAAAAATAAATATCAACAAAAAACAAACAATTTAAATAAATTATTGGTTAAATATAAATAAACAATTTAAAATATCTAAATTAATATTTAAATAAATCAAAACAATTATTAATAATAAAAGTTACAAATTTTATTTCGTTTATAAAAACAATTTATTTTAAGTTTGAAGATAAAAAAACACTAAAATAATAAACTAAAAACTTAAACTCATCTCAGCGATGTGCATATAAATGCATTATACCGAACGTGATTCAAAAATTGGTTTTTGAATCACGTTCGGTATAAATACTTTGCATAAAAATTCCCTATTATGATATCATTGACCCTATGAATATAGTAAAAAAGTCTGCAATCGTTGCCACCGGGCTTGCAATGTTTTCGATGTTTTTCGGAGCCGGCAATGTTGTGTTTCCTTTGGCTTTAGGGCAAATTGCCCAGGACCAAAATTTTTATGCCATTTTAGGCATGCTGATCACAGCAGTTGGGGTTCCCTTCATAGGGTTGATCGCAATGACCCTGTTCAATGGTGATTATACGCAATTCTTTGACCGGATCGGCCGCCTTCCAGGCTTTCTCGTTGTTCTATTGATCATGGGGTTAATTGGTCCCTTTGGCGCAATTCCCCGGTGCGTTGTCCTTTCTTATTCCACAGTCAAGATGCTGCTTCCTGACCTTTCTTTGCCGGTTTTTAGCGCGATCTCCTGTATCATTATTTGGCTTTTCACCATCAAAAAAAATTCCATTCTCGATACCTTAGGGTATGTGTTAACCCCGCTTCTTCTTGGCTCCTTAGGCCTGCTCATTGTCAAGGGCCTCTTTAGCGGTACTCCTGCTGCACAAACCGAACCCAACACCCTCGCAATTTTTCTCATAGGATTGGTAGACGGCTATAAAACCATGGACCTTTTGGGAGCTTTCTTCTTTTCTTCCGTTATCATCGACTGTTTAAAAAGCGGAACGCAATCAGGCAGTACCGGCTATAAAAATCTCATGGTCACCACATTGAAATCCATCGCCATTGGAGCCCCCCTCCTGGCCCTCACATATATTGGTTTTAGCTACGTCGCCTCTTTTTACAGCTCGGAACTGACAGGAGTCTCATCTGACGAACTGATCGGCAAACTTGCCGTCCACATCTTAGGAAGCCATGCAGCTATTTTAGCCTGTATTACTGTGGCTTTAGCCTGCTTGACAACGGCAATTGCATTATCCGTTGTCTTTGCAGAATTTCTTCACCTCGATGTAGCCCGTAACAAGATCAATTATGGGACGTCCCTCTCGATCACATTAGTCCTGACATTTGCCATGTCGATGTTAAATTTTAATGGAATTTCCGCATTCCTTTTGCCCATTTTAACAATTTGTTATCCCGCTTTAATCATGCTGAGTCTCTTAAATATTTTCTATAAACTTTTTGATTTCAAGCCGGTTAAAATCCCGGTACTTATTGTTTTTACCGGATCACTTATTTTGTACTTTACATGACATTACTACTTAGTTGCCAAGATGGGTCAAAGGGCTATGGGTCGCAGTCCTTGTTCAACCATCTGTCATTCGGAATCTTTCAGGGAAATAAGATTGGTTTGATCGGCCCTAATGGCGCCGGGAAGTCAACCCTGTTAAAAATTCTTGCCCGGATAGATCATTTAGATACCGGAGAAGTCACCTGCCGCAAGTCGCTTAAAATCGGTTATGTGCCCCAATCCTCAGAGTATCCGGACGTAAAAATCGAAACCATCGTTCTCGATGATTTTCATGAGGGTGCGTCACTCTCCCTTCATGAAAAAGAAACAGCCGTCCGCATTATTCTTTCAAAGCTTGGTTTCAAAGAGCCCTCTCAAATAGCCTCAAGCCTATCGGGAGGCTGGAAAAAACGTCTGGATATCGCGAGGGTACTCATTAACAGCCCTGACCTGATCCTTCTCGATGAGCCGACAAACCATCTCGATATCGAAGGAATTGTCTGGCTGGAAAAATTTCTTAAAATTGAACCCTTGACATTTGTTGTCACTAGCCATGATCGTTACTTTTTGCAAAATGTGGCGACCCAAATCATGGAGTTAAGCCCCCAATATCCCAATAATATCTTTTGCGTTCAGGGCACCTATGAGGAATTCGTTGAAAAACGTCTCGAATTTGTCCGCTATCAACTTCAATCTGAGCGGGCACTGTCAAATAAAGTAAGAAGTGAAGTCGAATGGTTAAGGCAATCGCCCAAAGCTCGTACGACAAAATCGACTGCAAGAGTCAATCAGGCCGGGGAATTGATCGATCAGTTAACGGATGTCAAAAACCGCAACCGGCAACCTAAGGCAACCATCGCCTTTGATGCCAGCGATCGGCAAACACAAAAGTTAGCTGTCTTAAAAAACGTTTCCAAATCGCAAGGCCGCCTGCTATTTTCTCATGTGAATGTAACCATTGCTCCAGGAACTCGCTTAGGAATTGTCGGCCCAAATGGATGTGGAAAAACCACCTTGCTCAAACTCATTGCAGGTGAAATAGTTCCCGACTCCGGCACGATCAAATATGCTGCCGATTTAAAGGTTGTCCACTTCGATCAGCATCGTCAAAATATAAACTTGCAAGACACATTGAGGCAAGCCTTATCCCAAAATAATGACACGGTGACTTTTCAGGGGAAAAATATCCATGTGCATTCATGGGCAAAACGGTTTTTATTCTCTCCCGATCGTCTCGATCTTCCTGTCGGACAACTATCCGGAGGAGAAAGAGCGCGCATTGGAATTGCGAGGCTCATGCTGCAACCGGCCGACCTGTTGTTATTGGACGAGCCGACCAATGACCTAGATATCCCTACTTTGGAAACTCTCGAGGAAAGTTTACAAGAGTTTCCCGGGGCCATTGTGTTGATCACGCATGACAGGGCTTTGTTAGATCGTTTGACAAATCAGGTGATCGGACTTGGAATCCCGGAGCAAACTCCATTATTAGCCGACTATGTCCAGTGGAATGATTTCCTTAAAAATTATCAGGAAACCCAAAATTCTACTGTTAAAAAAAGTATACCATCCCCCTCTCCCGTTAATCGAACAGAACCAAAAGCGAAAAAGCTCTCCTATCTCGAAAAGAAAGAGCTGGATGAAATGGAAGGAAAGATCACGGAAACCGAAAAGAAAATCGCCATCCTCGAATCTAAGATCAAGTCGTGTACTTCTGCAGAGCTGCACGCCCTTTGCCAAGGGTTAGAAGAGGCTACGCAAGAGTTAAATCGCTGTTTTACAAGGTGGCAAGAGCTGGAAGATAAAAAGAACAGCTTATAAAGTAGCTTAAAAAAAATTTAACGCAAAGAGGCAAAGACGCAATGGCGCAAAGTGAATTTTTCCTCTTAGTGTCTTTGAATCTTTGTGCCTTTGTGTTGAATTGCCTATTAGACTTTGGGTAATAGCTTGCAAGGGTATGGGCAAGGGCAAGGGCACGAAAATCCAGCCTTGGTGTCCCTTACTCTACATCCCCTTCCATGCCTGATAGAGGGTTGTAACCTTTTCGACATAGGGGACAATCCGTTGTTTGACAAAATTTACCCATGCTTTAGGAACATTGACAATGGGAACTTCTAATTCAGCCCATTCAAATGGACCCTTCTTTTGCAAATCGACGGCGTCAGTGATCAGCTTCAATCCGAGGAGCTTGCGATGACGCAATGCCGGATCAACATGCAGAGCTGAATAACGGATTGTGTCTGGTTTTATCCGGTGTGTGATCATCCAACCTGCAACAGAACCCCGATACAAAAGACCAATGCTATTGGAAAACTCAATTTTTTTTTCATTATTGAAAGGGGATACAAACTGGCTGAAGGCATGATTTTTCTCTTGAAACAGTAACTGCCGGCGCATCTCGGCAGTCAGGTCTTTCCATAAAAATTCTTTCATTTCAGCAGGAAAATTCCACGAATTTGTACTGTCGGTGATCAAAGGAATGTTCATTGTGTGAATATTGCCATGACAGCGAAGTAAAAATGGGCGGGGCGACTCCCAGCCGCATTTACTGAAAATTTTTTCCAGAATGAAAGAATAGGGCTCTTCCTTGGGATATAAACAAAGAAAAAGCCTTCCCCCTTCCTTATAGGCTTCCTGCTGACAGGCCTGGAATAACCGGCTTCCAATTTTTTTGTTGCGATGCTCCGGCTGAACAAAAATATGATGGAAACAAACTTCTAAACAGGGATATTTGGAATATGAGGCAAGGACCACGCCAACAGGTGTACCCATAAAGAGCGCTCCTATTGCAATGACAATGGAGCGGCTATTATGATCGGGACTTAAACCCGACAATGCCTCATGCAGGCTTTCCGGCACAAGCAACTGATAATCCGGAAGAAGGTCTTTCGCATGCGGATTACAAGGCAGCCTTGTGATCTCATACATGTTATGCAATTTTCGTCTTGTTATAGACAATCTTTGGAGGAATATTTTCCGTCACACACTCTTTTTCGATGATGATTGCAGAAATTTCGGGATTGGATGGGACTTCAAACATGTGGTCACGCATTATATTCTCCATGATCATGCGCAAGGCCCGGGCCCCTGTCCCCGCATCGATCGCTTTTTTCGCAATGGCTTGCAAAGCGTCCTGCTCAATCTTGAGCTCTACCCCCTCCATTTCAAACATTGCCATATATTGCTTAACGATCGCATTTTTTGGCTGGGTCAGGATCGTTGTCAAGTCATCAACGGTCAGCTCATTAAAGTTGGCAATGTTATTAAACCGCCCGATAAATTCCGGGATCATTCCAAAGTGGATAAAATCTTCCGGCTCTGCCTGCGAAAGCAGGTAGCTTTTTTGCTGCTGATTAACGGACTGCTTGCTGTCGACATTAAATCCGATTGTACTGCTGCCGAGGCGTTTAGCAATAATTTTATCTAAATTGACAAAGGCGCCTCCGACAATAAATAAAATATTGTCCGTATTCATTTTAATATATTCCTGATTCGGGTGCTTGCGGCCGCCCTTTGGTGGAATATTTGCCATTGTCCCCTCGACAATTTTTAACAAAGCCTGCTGCACCCCTTCACCCGATACATCGCGGGTGATAGAAACATTGGATGTGGTACGGTTGATCTTATCGATCTCGTCGATATAGACAATACCGAGCTCCGCCTTGGCTACATCGCCATCAGCTGCCTGCAACAGCCGGACAAGAATATTTTCGACATCCTCGCCAACATATCCGGCCTCAGTGAGCGTGGTGGCATCGGCAATAGAAAAGGGAACATCTAAGATGCGTGCCAATGTCTTTGCTACTAATGTCTTTCCCGATCCCGTAGGACCAAATAAGAGAACATTGGATTTGCTCAGCTCGACAGCGCCAGCATTCCCTTGCAGCTGGATCCGCCTGTAATGATTATATACAGCTACTGAAATGGCCCGTTTTGCTTTTTCCTGTCCAATGATATATTCATCGAGCCTTTGCTTTAGTTCTTTTGGTTTTAATACCTTGAATTCATAATTCACCGAAGGGGTTGCTTTCTTTTTTTCCAAAATCCCATTGCATAAGGCGACACATTTATCGCAAATATAGGCGTTCGGGCCGGAGATAAGCTTTTCTACAGATTCTTCAGTGCGCCCGCAAAATGAACATGAGATTTCCTGATTATTTTTTGCCATTGCTCTCCCTCTATATAGTTTAGCGAAAATTATTGAACCACCCAAATTGCAAAGTACACAAGAGAAAAAGAAAATCCGGTTTATAAAACCCGTTTCTACTTAAAAATATGATAACTGAATTTGGCTTTAGTTCCTGATTCTCGATTTTACTATACTTCGATTTTTTCTGGCAAGGAACAGGATTGAACCGTAGGCGACTGATCATTAAAACATTTTATTTAACCACAGAGAAGGCACAAAAATGTTTGGGTGATAGCATCATTATATATCATGCCTTCAGCCTGAATGATTTATGTTACCTACCTAGGGCGTTGCCCTAGGCTTTCATATACCAGGCCGTTGGCCTGAAACATGCTCTCAGGGCAACGCCCTGAAATATAAAAGCCTAGGGCAACGCCCCAATGTCATTAAGTTAAATTAATTTATTATAAATACGATGTGCTAGCTCCTGTCGCCGCATCCGCGGCTGTTCCTTTTGGCATCCATACCCCAGGCTGGCGCCTGGGGCTACATGCTGTTGCCGCTTTGCGGCTTAAGCAAAAAACCACGAGAATGGCCGTGAAACGGCCAAGGCATGTAGCCCCAGGCGTGAGCCTGGGGTATGGATGCCAAAAGGAACAGCCGCGGATGCGGCGATAGGAGCTAATACGTCGTATTTATTTATAACAAATTATTTTAACTTAACGACATTGGGGCAACGCCCTAAGTGCAGATCTTGGGGCCCCGTCAAAGCGCGACCTTGTTACCTCACCCTTTATTTTAATTATTTTTTTGTTTATAATAAAAATATAATTAATTGTTTTTGTTAACTACTTTTTTATTATCATTTTTTAAGCAGTTGTTTGCTATTTTATTTTGAGAAATATTTGTCTTTGGAGGCTTTATGGGCGATGAACTTTTTAATTCACTGAAGGGTAAAACCCCTCTGGAATTTAATAAACTCTTAGGGGTAGACGACAAGGAAAATAAGAAGGAACCCGAATTTGCTATTAAAACCACCTGGTATGGAGGAAGACGCTATTTTCTTAAGGAACCATCCTCTTCGCCTAAAGGTAAAAAATCAACTGATTCTATCAGTTTAGATGAGGTGATCACTTTAACAGCACAAAAAAATCGACTCAGTCAAGACAAGGCGGTACTGGCTTCTGCTCTTTGGACTCTTCATGAACAGGGTAAAGCAAGCTTAAGTGAACGCAATCTGGCTACCCGGATATTGTCTCATATAGTTAAAGGTAATGAAGCGCAACATGCCGCAAAGATAATGGAAGAATTATTTGGCAAAACGATGACCACGGAGAATATGAAAAAACTTCCCGCCTCTATGTTGCAAGTTATGGCAAAGGAAGGTAATGAACAAGCAAAACAAGCATTATCAGCATTAGAGGGTGCTAAATCAGCATTAAAGGAAGCTGTTAATGAACTTAAGTCCAGGGAACATGACGAAGGTATAGATCTTTTAAAACAAAACAGAAACCATCTTGAGTTTTCCAGAGCTTTTGATCACTTATCCTGGCTCAGTCCGGATGAAAAAAATGCACCTGAAAATGTGGCTGCAGAAGATTGCATGCGTCCCGCAAATGAATCATTCCAAAAGGCATTTTCATGGTACCACAATAAAGGATGGAGTTTGGAAGAGGGGGAGTATTACCCACGGAATGATGCTCTTGAATTTGATGTTGTAAAAGGGCTTGAAAGGTCTTCGAGCCGTGGCAATCCCGAAGCAAATTATCTTCTCGCCAATTATTATAGAAATCGATCAAATGCAGCCAAACATTCAGAGGAATACCGACCTTTCGCAAGCAGTTTCTTCTATGAACGAACCGTTTTACCACCTGAACAAACAGACAAAGATTATCAAAAAGCGATCTCACTATATCAGGAAGCAGCAAAACAGACTAATGATATTTCTGTTGCAAAGGGAGCTATTAAATCCTTAATGCAAATATATGGCGGCAAGGACAATCAGGGTAGAAAAGAGGCACACATAAACCCAAAAATGCAAGAAGAGGGTGTCCAATTTTTTAAGGAGCTGGCTGACAAACCCTTTAACAATAAGGAAGCGGCCGGGTTTCTAGGTGAAATTTATGATCTCGGGCTGTTAGGGCAAGGGAAAAATAGGGATGAAGCAAATGCGTGGAGAAGAATAGCTGCCAGGTAATTGACCTTCCTTTAGGTATGCTCATCATGCTCATTTGACAAAGGTTCTGCAAGCGCAACCCCAATGAACAATAAATGAGCCGCCTTTTCCAATTCGTCAAGGGCCAACGGGCCATTATAGGAGCCAATATCTTGTTTGCCGTTTGTCCGAAATCCATGCTCTTTGTCGAAATTTTTGCCTTGAGTCACATTTACCTGAACATGAATACTTTTATCGTACAAATCGGGAGGCACTTTGCCTTGAACGACCCAGGAAGGATATCCGTGCGAGCCTGTATCTAACCAAAAGGCAATCTGCTTAGCCGCTAAGGTCCAATCGATGCCGCAATGTAACGCAAACTGCATCGATTGCTCATGGGGCTGGCCAGAATAAAATGCGGACAAAAAAGCAAATCCTTCGGCTAATTCACGTCCGAACTTCTGATTCAGGGTCGGACTTTGCCATTGGAGCTCATCTTCTTTAATCGCCCGGGTAGCTAAAATTAACGTGTCGATTAAAAAAACACCCGATAAAGCATTCATCTGATAAAAATATTTCACTATCCCTTTGTCCCGGCCTCCCAGCCCCTTCATATCCGTCAGACGGTCTGCGACATCTTCATAGCCATAGTATAATGCGGCATCGCGCCAGTCCGTCATTCCGGTTAACCTTGCATTAGGGTATTCTATTTTATCAAAAGGGGTCTCCAAACGGCCGGCCCCTCCGGCTGGATTGAACATATTCGCTCCAGTTTGCTCTCGCATGATACACACCATTAAATCAACCAGTAAAATATACCTGCGCGATTGCCGATGGTTATGGAATAAAGCAGCCAGATCGGGGTAAATTCCTAAACGAATGAGCCTGACGGCGTCATGAAGCATTGTGATTCTGGCATCTCGATATTTTTCAGCAGGGAGGGTTTGTAAATACTCATAGGTTTGCGGATGCGCTTTGTAATGGAAAACAAACTTATTTTTCATTCCCCCACCTAACTGATGCTGATGGGCATGAAATGCAGGGGGCAATTGCTTGACAGCATATACGCCGTGTGGTTGAATCACTATGCTTTTGAACTGCTCCGCTATAGCCTGCAACGCTTCACATACACTATGCTCCTGAGCAAAATACTCATACTTTTCGCCGGGCTTTAAAAATTTGAATGCATCGCAGGCAGTACCGGACTTTACAACAACCGTACGCCCTACCGAAAAGATATTTGCATGTTCCGGAATGTTCAGGGTTTCTACGGGAATAGGGGGTACAAGTTTATGAAAAGCTTTTATTAATTTTTTATGCCATTTGGGGAGTTTATGATAAAACCCTTGCAGGTGATTTATCTCTCCCATATTCTTCATCAGCAAAAAGACTATTTTTCCGTAGTCAGCTGTTGATCCACCTCCTGGTTGAATCAATATCATATTTGCCTTCATATAATCCTTAACCAGGATATTGACCAATTTAGGGTTTGCAAAAAGGTATCGGTTCAAATGGACCATATCATCATGTTGCAGGCAAGGACAAATGAGCTCATGAAACTGGAGCGGTGGTCTCTTCGTTTCTTCAAGCAATTGTTGGTGCTGCACCTGCATTGAGGCAACAACCAAAGAAGCAAGCGGGGACTTAGGGATGAGAGTAAAAATTTCTGACGGGACACCTTTGGGCCACAAGCTTGCCAATAAAATCAAATCCGATTCCTTTGTACGTCTATTTACAAGACATTCATTGAGTCTTTTGGCATCTGCCGGAGCATATTTGTCTTTCCAGTCTACATGTTCGCATAACTCAGGTCTTTTCTCCTCCGTTTCCTCAAAAATCATAAATTCATGCCAGTGTCGTTCAAAATTCATTCTAATATTGAAATCTTGCCTGACAACATGGCGTAATCTGACCTTTATTTCATGTGGATTTATCAGGATAAAACCTAAAAAAGCCTGCAGATAATGGTTATCGGGAAACGATTTGCGGCATTTTTGAATATTGGGAAACCGGTCGCTTAGCTTAGCTCCTAACCGGACCAGGACTTTAATGCAAGAGTAGGAATGCTCAGTAAAATTCTTGCAATGATGTTCTAATGCATTATTGCCGTATAGATCGATATGATTTAAAGCACATTCGACAGGTGCATCTCTTTTTTCATCGAGATGTCTGACCAGTTGTGTAAAAAAATAAGTTTGGCGTGTGACCGGATGAACCCACAAAAATTCAAATCCCAATTCTCTCATTTGCAAAAATTCTGCTGAATTACATTCGCGATAATTTTCCATAACGTTCCAGATCGTGTCCTTTTTCTGGTTTTGCAAGGCGATCATGTGATTTAGCAAACGGGAAGTAAGTGTCTCGTCCCACCTATCTGTATTTGAATAATTTCCTATTGTTAAGTAAAGTTGAGCTGCTTCTTTGATTTCTTTTGTATTCAAAATCGCTTGTATGAAAATCCCTAACCGGAAATTCCCTGCAGCTTCTATCAATATCTGTAAATCCCCGACAGGTTTCCAGCATTCTTCAAGAGCTTCAAAAAAAGCTGTGTTTTTACCATTCCAATACATGATTCCGGGGTCGGTCACTATCTGCCCGATCAATGGGTCAGTTAACAATCCCATTTTGATCAAAACGATCATCAATACTATGTCCTGACCACAAGCTGTAAACAACCTTTTGGCCATTCCAAGGGCTTCGTCAGGATTTTCTTTCACGATCCTGTCAGCCACGTTCAATAACAATTTCCGGACATTTTCGCTATACTTAGCCATCTTTGCAAGATTTACCAGATGATCGCTTGGAAGAGTATAGTACTCTTGCAAAGCCACGACCGGGATCGTCTGCTCTATTAACTTCTGCCAGCCAGCGTTAACCGATTCTTTTGCAGATGGATTGAAGGCCTGCTCCAGCAAGAATTGCAAAGTTGATATTTCGTCTTTCTTGAACCTCGCCTGACGAGCATGCAGCCACTGAAACATCTCAGGGGATGTGGCATGGCTCAAAAGAGAATGCACCTCATCATCTGCCCTGTTCACATCTGCCCCGGCATTAAGGAGGGCCTCGACAAATGGTTTGTCACACATCCTTACGGCCTGATAAAGCCATCCTTGCCTTGCGACAAATTCAAGAATCAATTCCTTATCTGTTTCATGAAGGGAAGCTAATCCTTCTGCTTCTGTCAATAGGCTCTGTCTAAATATTCGATAATCCTCCGCTAACTGAAACCATTTGTGTACATACCCGGAAGCGGGAACAAAAACTGAAGTAACGTTCATCATTAATCTCCCATAGAATCCCAGTGATCATCGCCATGAAACCGGACAACTTCTTCTTTCTTAGGGTTTAGGGGTTCTGCAAGCGCAATGGCATTGAAGAACAGATATGCCGCCTTCTCGAATTGGTCAAGAGCAAGAGGGCCGTTATACACTCCGATATCCTGAGCGCCATTTGTGCGAAATCCATGTTCGCGATCGAAATTATGAGCACCTTCCATATTCACTTCTAATTTAATCCCCTCCTCATATAACCCTTCAGGAATTTCTCCTCGGGCAACAAAACCAGGATATCCGTTTGGCCCTGTATCCAACCAAAACGCAATCTGCTTTGCGGCAAGAGTCCAATCAATACCGCAATGCTCAGCAAATCGTAAAGATTGAGGATACGGTTGCCCGGAATAAGAGGCAAATAGATAGGCAAATCCTTCCCTCAGCTCTCTTCCAAACTGCTCGTTCAATTCCGGGTTTTGCCATTGGAGCTCTCTTTTTTCCATATACCTCTCTGCCAGGATTACCATGTCGATCAAAAAAACATTTGATAAAGCATTCATCTGATAAAAACATTTAACAGAAGGCTTCATTTTATCTAGCCTTACATGAATATCTTTAATGCTGTCGCCAATTGTATTGCTCCAGCCATAATATAATACAGCATCCCTCCAGTCGGTCATTCCCGTTAACCTGCTATTTGGATATTTTGTTTTTACAAAAGGGGTTTCCAGACGTCCGCCCCCTCCGAAAGGGGAGACTATATTCAAGAATGTATCATCGCGCTCTAAACGAACCATGAGATCGACCAATAGAACATATCTGCGCGATTGTTCATGATTATGGAACATGGCAGCCAAATCGGGATAAACCCCTAAGCGAATCAGCCTTGCCGCATCGTGAAGAGTTTTATTTCTTGCCTCCCTATAATTTTCAGGGGAGACCTCCTGCAGATACATATAGGTTTCGGGACGGGCTTTGTAATGGAAAACAAACCTGTTCGCAAGTTCTCCCAATCGTTCCTGAAAAGGGAAAAATGTGTCCGGCAGTTGTCTGACGGCGAATACGCCAACCGGTTCGATAATCCGGCTTTGAAACTGTCCAGCAATTGAATTTAAGGCTTTGCATACGCTATGTTCCTGAGAAAAATAATCGTATTTTTCACCCGGTTTTAAAAATTTGAATGCATTGCACTCTTCTTGAGAGGTTACAACAACGGTACGTCCCACCAGCTTTATGCAGGCATCTTTTGCAACATGCAGAGTTTCTATGGGCTCAGCAGGAACTCGTGCATGAAAAGCATTTAATAATCTGTTGTGCCATTCTGGCAGGTCCATTTGCCAGCTAGGCAATTGCAAAAGCTCGCCCATCGTAGATATCATGCAATAAACCGTTTTTCCATAATTTGTTTTAGAGCCGCCGCCGGGCTGGACGGAAATGAGCTTTGCACGCAAATAGTTCTCGACGAAGATGCGCATTGTTCCAGGATTTTCAAAGAGATGGCGATTGAGATGCACCATATCGTCATGACCAAGAGTTAAGCGCAGCAACGTATCGAGCCCGACCGGTTTTTTAATTTTCCCGACAATAAATTGTTGGTGCTGCACTTGCATCGCTCCCAGAACTAAGGAAGCAATGGGAGACTCAGGGATCATGCCTACTACTTCAGAAGGGACAATCCCTTCCCAAAATGTCGCGAGAAACTTTAAGTCAAGCTCCTTCGTATACTGTTCTTCAATGTAGCTATCGAGTGTACAGGCATCTGCAGGATGATATCTATTTTTCCAATTCTCCCTGTCCAACACATCGGAAGATCTTTTGTGACCAGGTCCGCCAGGCATTTCCAATCCCAGACATTTTTGCAAACGACTTGCTAACTCAGGATCTTTGCACGCAGCTTCACGCAGCAAAATCTTATCTTGTTTTGACATACTGCTAAGCCGCATTACATCCCTTGTTGATTTATTGGAATGAAGAAGACAAAATCCTAAAAACCGCCTGCAAATATGGATTATGACGAAATGTCATTCGGCATTCTTTAACATTGGGGAACCCGTCGCTAAGCTTTATTCCCAGACTTGTCAGTGCTTCAATAACATAAAAGGACTCCACACTACTACTTCGGCAATGATATTCTAAAGCATTGTCGCCATTCGCATCGACATGACCGGGATTGAACCCGATATTCATCTGACCACTCAACTGCCGGGCTTGCCTTGTAAATAAAAACGTGCGCCGATGGACGTTGACCCAGTTCGGATCAAATCCTAATTTCCTCATCTGCAGGAGATCTTTATAATAACATTGTTCATTGCCAATCGACTCCCAAATCGTACTTTTCTCTTTCGCTTGCAAATCCTGGATATGATCAAACAACCGTTTTTTAACCGCTTCATCCACACTATCCATATCGGGAAACTCCCGTAAATGAGAGTAAAGCCTCGCGGCTTTATCCAGACTTTCCGTATTCAAAACAGCATTTATGTAAATCCCAAATCGAAGGTCTCTTACCGTTTGCGACAATGAGAGCAAATCTCCCTGCGGCTGCCAACATCTGCCAAGGGCCTCAAAGAAAATTTTATTGTTTGTATTCCAGAACAAAATCTCCGGGTCCGTTACAATTTGTTCGATCAATGGATCTTTTACAAATCCGGCTTTAATCAGTTCTAAAAAGTCCTCTCTGAATTCCTGATGATCATATGTCGATAACAGCTTTCTGGCGATTGCAAGAACGTCTTGCGGTCTTTTCAGCATGAAATTGATAGCTGCTTCCCTGCACACTTTTTGTGCATTAGCGTCATTTTTCCCCATATTGATCAGATCTGCTAAATATTTTCTTTCTACGATACAATAATCCTCCAAAGGTATTATCGGTATTAAAGTCAAAAGAACCTGCTTCCATTTCTCCATTGAATCCCCAAAAACACAATGGAAGCTCTGCCGCACTAAAAATTGAGGCACACATTCCTCGTGAGGAGGCAAAGCGCCCTTCATAAAGAGCCATTGAAATACTTCCGGAGTCATGAGATTCCAAACAGAACCTCCAGCGGCATCATTTTCACTAAAAGTAACCCCATTTTCTATCAATGCCATGAAGAACGAATTATCTTGTTGCTTTAATGCCTGAACGATCCATCCTTGCTTATTGACGTATGCAAGAATAAACGCTTTGTCCTGCGGAGATAGTCGGTTAAATTCCCCTGAAAGCATCCGTTCCCTTAATGTCTCGTATGTCATTGCAAGGGAAAACCATTGATTGATGAATGGAGAACATGGAACTAAACTTACTGTAACATTCATAAATATACCTCTCTACATCGTTTTTTCATCGGTAACATCTTGTCCATGAGATCTGACTGGTTCTGATAAAGAAATCAAGGGTTCGGCCAATGCCACAGCATTGAATAAAAGATGGGCCGCTTTCTCAAATTCGTC
>JABDCW010000013.1 GCA_013287905.1 Chlamydiota bacterium
TGCTGCAGGGATTTCATTTCCTGGCACGCACTGCCAATCGCTCGTTGATAGCGAGCTAATTCTGCACTTGTCTGTGTTGCGTTAATGAATGTTTCAATAGGGATATATTCAGGGTTTCTTAAGAAAAAAGGGTAACCAATGGCAATTCCTCTGGAGATCGGTGTGCCATTAATGAGAAATTCTTGTTTTTTTACAACCATTTCTATTCTCCAAACCGGTTTTCAAAAGCGCTCATTAATTGGTGCATGGTTTCTTCGGCATCCTCGCCATTGACTGTGATTGTGATTTTTGCATTTTTAGTGGCAGCAAGCATTAATATGCTAATGATACTTTTTGCGTTAACCGTTTCTTTTTTATGGGTGAATAAGACTTCGCTTTTACAATTCTGTAAAATTTTGAAAATGACTGTTGCGGGCCGTGTGTGCAATCCTAGTGGATTTTTCACCGAGATTTTGTTTACTAATTTCACTTGACTTAACCTGCTTTAACATTTGATTATAATCCATTGGCTTTAACTCGTAAATGGGAGAAATTATTCTATTCGTTCCATATAAAACATGAGCCAGTCGGTAAAGGTGGGAAAAGCCATTGTTTCAGAACTTGAGTTTTTGCTAAAAATATCGGAGATAGTATGGGTTTCTCCTGAATAATAAATATTGCCCATTTCATTTTCGGGATACCAATCTGACAAAAAGCACTGGAAAAAGGGCATGCCAAAAGATTCGTAAAAGGGAATGAGGGATTTTGGATCGATCGCGTCACCGCGGCTGTTAAGTAAAGGGCCGCATTTTTCCATGCGAAGCTGTAAAAACTCATATGTCTTTAAAACCGATGTGGAAGGAATAATCCCCGTGCTGTCTGTTGTCTTGCAAAAGCCATTGTGAATTTGTAAAAATGCCAGATAGTCAGCTGGAAAAGTCTGTTCCGGGAATGTTTTTTGTAATTGTTGTTGTTCTTCATCCAGGATGGGAAGTTCACCCCGATAAAAACCATTGTCTCCTTTTAGACTATAAACGAGATGTACCTCATATGGATCGGCAAATTTTTTTTCGGTAATATAAATGCCAATCTCATCTAACGAATGGAAAAAGCGGTCCAAAAACTCTGTCAGTCCCATTCTATAGGGTAGTTTAGAAACCCAAAAATCATGAGTAAAATTAATGCGATCTTCTGTGCTTAAATGCGCGAGTTCATACCACCCGCGAATAATTTTTGGAACTTTTTTCGAAAGCTCTTTCCAATTGATTTCTTTTTTTTCATGAAGGGCGATGACCTCATGAAAATTTCCCTGAGGGGTCTCATCCGAAAAAAGATGGTAATACTCTTTGATGTGGCGGTCCATATAACGCTAATTTTTTCTTTTGTTCCCTTTTTTTTCAATTTAACATGATTATTCAAAAAGGGAAATATAAATTATTTAAATCACTTAAATTTGTTCAGCACAGCCTCTAAATACCACTGCCTAAATAAATAACGAGAACAATTCCAGTGATTACCACCAGGAATGTAAGGACGACATTTAACAGGTTTGAGGATTGGTAGGTATGATCTTCAATTTGTCTTTTTATTTTTGTATATTTGATAAAGGCGAGCAGGCAAAGAAGTGCGCCAAAAGCCACAAGCAGGATTCCAAAAGTAGAGGAATGCCCTTGTAACGAGGAAGAAAACGAAGAGAGCACCTGAGGCTGTTCATTTCTCAGGATAAGAGTCATTTGTTTTAAAAATAAGGCAAATTTTTCAATGACAAAACCAAACGCCATGATCCCAATGCTTGTCCTCACCCAGGCCAGATAGGTTCTTTCATTAGCCAAATGATCTTTTACAAGAGATTCGGCATTGATTTTGTTGTTTTTGAGATCATCGTTCATATTGAATTGTCATAATTAACATTTTTATCATTTTTCGTCAAAGAACCTTAGATTCTGACCAGGTGACCGGACATTAAAACAAATATTTTAAACACAGAGGCACGGAGAACACAGAGACAAGCTATTGCACATCTTTTTTTCCGCGGAAGCGAAAAACAGGCTATTTCTCTTTTGTCTTTCCGCAAAAAAGAAATTCTCTGTGCCTTCTGTATCTCTGTGTTTCAATAAATTGTTTTAATGTCCGGTCACCTGAGATTCTGACCAGGTTCTAATACAGTTCTGAATCAGGAGGCAGCAACCCGTTATAGCCGATGCATTCAAAAATAAATGCTCCTTTCACGGTCTCTTCATCTGAAAAGTATAAAGGGGCAATTTTAAGAAATATTACTTTTGCAAAATATTTCGATAGTTCTTTGGTATATGTATCGATAATAGCGGCAGCATCTGTGTTTAATTTTGGTGCATTTTCAGTAATGACAAAAAAACCTCGTTTCCCCAGTTGTTCTTCAGGAAGGCCAGGCCAAAAAGAAAATTGATTTTTTCGAGTGCCTTGAATATTAAGAAAATATGCCCTTTTTTGCCCCGGTCCATAGAAACTTAACGTACTTGCCATCTGATATTTATCCCCTGCTAAAAAATCGTTCTTTGGATCATAGCCTGCCTCAGTCAGACTTTCAGTTAATTGCTTCCAGCCGACATTGTGACGAAAAGGATTGATCTTAAAGGAAAGGGGATTTTTTGCCATTAGACTTAAGCCAAAAACAATTCCGCAAAGAGCAATGGAAAGACAAAGCCCTCCAAAAAACCATTGCCGATATTTTTTTTCTTTCGAAGAGATAAACCATCCAAGCACTACAAAAGCCGGCGGATAAGCAAAAATAGCCCAATTGCCCTGAATTTTCATAAAAATTGAAGCAATTGTTCCCAAAATAAGCGAGGCAAAGGAAATGATTGTGCAGAAACGAACACCCGGGGACATTATCGTTACCGTTTTTTGGATAAAAGCCGACCAAAAGGCCATTGCGATCATCGCAAAGAAAATGGGAGAGGCTAAAAGTGCTTGAGCCCCAAGAAATTCCCCTACATTGCTTTGGGGCTGACCATGTCCCCCTCCAAGAGTTGCAAATACATGCCTGAAAGTCGCCCATTCATGGGTTGCGTTCCAGTAAACGCCAGGTAGCAGTGCAACCAAAGAGATGACTATCCCTGGAATCATTTTCCAGTTTATGATCGCTTTGTTTGGTAAAAACCAGTGAGATAATAAAAAGGCAATCCATAATAAATAAATTGGCCATTTAAAAATGGCCCCACAAGCAATAAATAGGCCGATTAATAAATAGTGTGGGGCTTTGTTTTTTTCAATACTATCAATAAAACAAGCTATGGCAGCCGTCAAAAATAATACCATTCCTCCATCTGTAATCGCTAAAAAGGAAGATAATATTCCTAAAGGGGAAAAGGCAAATCCAAGGGCGGCAATAAAACATGACATTGGTGCGATGCGGCAGCTCAAAGCAGTTATATAGACTAAAACCGGAATTGCTGTTCCAATGACAATAGACATGCTCCGGACACCAAATTCGGTATTGCCAAAAAGATAAGTCCCAAGCTTGATTTGCCAGGCAATTCCAGGAGGCTTGCTATAATACCCTAAGTCCAGCAATTGGCTCCATGTCCAATACTGCGATTCATCGGGCCCAAGGCCAATTTTTTCTGTTAAAATTAATAGACTCATAATGATTGCTTTAAATATCAAAATGAGGCATAAGAATGAGAAGTAACGAAAATACATACAATTTATTTCTTTTAAGGGTTATATGGCAAACGCAATGAGAGATGTAATAGCGATCGTTATGGGGGGCGGAAAGGGGACCCGTCTGCTTCCTTTAACCGCATCGCGTTGCAAACCGGCGATGTGTTATGGGGGGTGTTATCGCCTCATCGATATTCCTATCTCCAATGCAATCAACTCAGGTTGCCAAAAAATATATGTGATCACCCAGTATCTTTCCCATTCGCTGCATCAGCATATTTTCAACACATACCGCTTTGATTCACTTCATCTTAGCTCAATCGAAATTTTATCTGTTGAAGAAAAACCTGAAACAAAGCGGTGGCTAGAGGGTACTGCCGACTGTATAAGACAAAATTTGCATTATTTTCAAGAATTAACTGCGGAGTATTTTCTCGTTTTGTCGGGAGATCAGCTCTATCAAATGGATTTTAGCAAAATGCTCACTTTTGCTCAAGAGACAGATGCCGATGTAGTGGTTGCCTGCTTGCCGATCACAGAATCAACAACGATGCGCATGGGTGTTCTTGCCATAGATAAAAATCATCGGATCACTTCATTTATTGAAAAACCGCAATCCAAGCGCGAATTGGCAAAAAAAGAGTTAAGCAAAAATCAATTAAAAGAACTGCAGATTGAAGATCCCTCGACATCTTATTATTTGGGATCGATGGGAATTTATCTTTTTAAACGAGACAGCCTGATCAAGATATTGCAAGAAGATGAGCGCGAGGATTTTGGCAGACATTTAATCCCCGAGCTCGTCAATCGAGGAAATGCAGCAGCCTACGTACATAAGGACTATTGGGAAGATGTCGGTACAGTTGAATCCTATTATCGCGCTAATATGGCATTTAATAGCGCTCAGCCCCCTTTAAATTGTTACAATGCAAACTGGCGCATCTATTCGAACGAGCCGTCGCTGCCGGGAGCACAGATCCTCAATACGCATGTTAACCGGGCGATCTTCGGCAAAGGATCGGTTATTGCCGCAGATTCGGTTACAAATACGATTATAGGGCCTCGCAATATAGTGGAATCGGGAACAGTTATTGCCGATTCTTATATATGTGGAAATGATTCTTATACTTCGCATGCACAAATTGGGAAAAACTGCGTGATTCAAAAGGCAATTATCGATCAGCAAGTGCGTATTGGAAACAATGTAAAACTGATCAACCAACGAAATCTTTCCCATTACGATGGAGACCGCATCCATATACGCGAGGGGATTATTGTTGTTGCCAAAGGCGCTCACATCCCCGATGGAACAGTGATCTAATTTTTTTGGTAATGAATTTATGTCTATATGGGCAATTGCCGACCTGCATTTATCCTTTGGAGTTCCCAATAAGGCTATGGATGTCTTTGGAGAAGCTTGGATCAATCATCCTGAAAAAATTAAAATGCATTGGGAGCAAACGATTTCACCAGATGATCTTGTTTTATTGGCAGGCGACCTTTCATGGGGAATACATCCACATGAAGCTAAAGCCGATCTTGAATGGCTTGACTCTTTGCCGGGGACCAAAGTCCTGGTGCGGGGAAACCATGATTACTGGTGGACTTCCCTCAGCAAAGTAGAGAAAATTCTGCCTCCTTCCATTCATATTATTCAAAACAGCGTCTTTCGCTGGAATGGGGTAGCCATTGGTGGAGCGCGCCTTTGGGATACTCCTGAATATTCTTTTGGGTCTGCGATAGAATACAAAGAAAATCTTCGCGAAAATGTATTGATTAAAAAAGAAGATGCTAAAGAAGCCGAGAAAATTTTTCAACGCGAATTAATTCGTCTGGAAATGAGTTTAAAATGCTTTCGGGACGATCCAGTCAAAATAGCGATGACGCACTATCCCCCAATTGGAGCTGAATTACGGGAATCCCGCGTTTCGAATCTCCTTGAAAAATATGGAGTGTCCCTATGTGTTTTTGGTCATTTGCATAATGTAAAACCAAACGAGCTTCCATTTGGCATCCGGAATGGAGTTCGTTATGTATTGACTGCTTGTGATTATCTTCAATTTACCCCAATAAAAGTTTATTAATATGTTAACATGTAGGTTTTTATGGCTAAAATCAAAGTGATAGGATTATTGATTTGTCTTAGCTCCATACTTTTCGGGGCAGATCAGGAGCTGCTGCAGACTCAGGATATCAACAAGGTCATGAGGCAAATCCTGGACCAGCATGTCGACAAAAAAGAAATCTCGATGTCGATAATAAAAAATTCTTTTGCGGTTTATATCAACCAGTTTGATCCTGAACGCATTTACCTCCTGGCCAGTGAAACCCGTCCATTTATTGATATGGAAGAGAGTACCGTTTCCACCGTATTGAATGAATACCGCCAGGGGAAATTTACGAAATATGAAGAATTGAACCAACTGATTGCGAAGGCAATTCGGCGCGCTCAAGTGTTCAGGGAAACAGTTTTAAAAAAAGAACTGATTCAGTTGCTGGCAAAGAGCCGTTCCTATACGTCAGACGGGTATGAAGACTGGAGCGATCCTAATCTGAAACAAGCCTTCCCCGTAACCACACAAGAACTTGACGACAGGGTACGTCACAAGTTTGTTCATTTTATTGCTATGGAAAATACACGTTATGGCATCAACATGGACCGAATGGATCAAATTTGGAAAATATTTGACCGGGATGCCCGTATCCATGAAAATCAATATTTATTTATCAATGATAGCGGTAAGCCAATGAATGATAAGGAAAAACAAAATACTTTTTCTTTGCATATCTTAAAAGCGCTCGCAAGCAGCCTGGACGCCCATACCACAGTTTTAAGCTCTATAGAAGCCTCAGATATGAAAATACGCCTGGAAAAAGAAATTTCAGGGATCGGCATTGAATTTAGTCCCGATCAAAATGGAGCTTTTATCATTCATCATCTTGTTGAGGGTGGGCCTGCAGAAAAAAATGGGGATATTAAAGTCGATGATCAAGTTGTTCAGGTCGATGGAGTAACTATAAAAGGAAAATCAATGTCTGAGGTTCTCAATATGATACGGGGGAAAGCTAAGTCGAAGGTCACTCTTGTTCTTAGTCGGGCGATCAACCCTTTAAGTCCGCAAGAAAGACAAAATGTTTCTGTTTCCCTTCAAAGAGAAGAAATTCCATCTAACGAAGACCGTCTCCAGACAGCTTATGAAAAAATCAATAGAGGGGGAATTATAGGGATAATCAAACTCGATTCGTTTTACCAAAGCGATCTTGGCATCTCAAGCGAAGAGGACATGATAAATGCAATTAAAGCATTTAAAAAACAGGGGGATTTGCGAGGGCTTATTCTTGATTTTCGGGAAAACGGCGGGGGTTTTCTTGCACAGGCAGTGAAAATTGTTGGATTATTCATTACAGATGGTGTAGTTGTCATTTCACAATATTTTAATGGGGAAAAGCATTTTTATCGCGATATTGATAAAAAAATTATTTACAACGGCCCCTTGGTAATATTGACTTCAAAGGCGACCGCTTCCGCTGCTGAAATTGTTGCACAAGCATTGCAGGATTATGGAGTGGCTGTCATTGTCGGCGATGAGCGTACATATGGCAAAGGAACAATTCAGAGTCAGACAGTCACAGATAACCAGGGTTCTACCTTTTTTAAAGTCACTGTTGGAAAATACTATACTGTTTCGGGAAAAACCCCTCAAATTCAGGGGGTAAAGGCAGATATCGTCGTGCCGAGCCAGTTCCTTCATGAAAAGCTTGGAGAGGAATATTTAGAAAATTCACTGAAACCCGATACGATCGCGAGTGCTTATGATGATCAGTTAGACGATGTGCCTGCAAACCTTAAATCGTGGTATATGCGTTATTATCTTCCTCAATTGCAGCATAAGAAAGTCTTCTGGGAGCGTTTTTTACCTGCATTGAAAAGAAATAGCGCTTCGAGGATCTCGCGTAATCCCAGGTATCAGGCATTTATCAAGCAAGCAATATTACCAGAAACACAAGGCCGAGGCGATGACTTACCGCTAAATGAAGCCTTGAACATTGTAAAAGATATGATTTTCCTCGAAACACAAGATCGGTTCGACGTTAAACCTGCAGAAGGAATTTTACAAGAGCAACCGATGTTGCAGACCTAAGGTTTTTACGTTTTTAAGAAAAAGTGATTGTGTGAAAAATCAAAGATCGTATATCCTCGCTTATGTTTGGATCTCTTAGACTCCCTTGTTGGGCAAGAGGTTCAACTTCCATCTGGCCAGATAGCTCAGTCGGTAGAGCAGAGGACTGAAAATCCTTGTGTCGCTGGTTCGATTCCAGTTCTGGCCACATCAGTAGGAGCACTTTACGTGCTTCTACTTTTTTCTCTTGCCGGAGTAAACGGATATTAAATTTCATTCCGTTATAATCTTGCTCTCGAAACTTCGGTATATATCTTAAGCAATTTTTCTAGTGATTTTTGGGCGATAAAAGCCTTTATCTATAATTTCCAGCAGCCTTAAAGCCGCATGACTCGGAACGCGGATTCCAGATTCCCAAGATTGAACAGTTTTAATACTGACATTCAAAACTTTTGCAAAGATTCCTTGAGAGTAATGATTTTGTTCTCGGATTCTTTTGATGTCTTTTGCGTCATATTCTGCAGGAGGTTCAGGAATCTCAATTATTTCGGATTTAAGGGTTATTTTCCCTTCTGCATGTGCCAGAGCCTCTTCTAAACCCTTTTTAAGACCTTTAAATAATTTACTCATTTCTAACCTTCTTTTTGATAGCATCTGCTAGTTGTTTAAGTTCGATCTTTTCTGCTTGAGAAAGGTTTTCTTGTTCGTTTTTAGCATAAATAAACAGCAGAAATAAGATCAATTTGTCTTCTATGTCTAAGTAGCAAACTCGAAAACCACCACTTTTGCCTTTAGTCGCAGATTTCAAACGAGTTTTTCTAATTCCTCCACTGCCAGAAATGACATCGCCTTGTTCTGGATTTTCAGCTAGGTTCTTTTTGAAATCGTCAAAATCTTCTCTTTTAAGTCTTCTCTTAGCTATGAGGCTTTCAACGGTATCTTCGAAATCTTTTGTCTGTATTAAATGTCTCTTCATACCTGAAGTATACTACTTAGTAGTATAGATTGTCAATAACTTATTTTTTGTACAAGGACATATGGATGCTTGTAATTTTTCAAGAAAGCGAAAAAAAGCCGTAATATAGCCGTAGTTGTGGATTACCAGTCGTTGAAAGAGATGGATTTTGATGACCCGAATTTAGTGGATAATTTAAGCATTTTGTCTGTGCACTATAGTAATTTTAGGTGACTAAAGGTTATCCAAAATAATGTAAGGAAGCACTTTTTCAAGACTGAAAATCCTTATGTCGCTGGTTCGATTCCCGTCTTAATTTGAAGACACTTATTGATTAAATGGATGATCTGTGGTAGAATAAAGGAAAAACGATGGATAAAGGATATTCTTATGGGCGCATTAAGTCATAGTATTTTTTCGAATATACCCGAGAAGGATTACCTTTCCCTTTTTGATAAAGGGGAGGCTCGGGCATCTAAAGTGATTGAATTCGTTGAATTTAGAAAGGATTATGTCGCAAAAGCAGTGGGTGTTCCTCCTAGTTCCATTCGTTATGATGAACGCATGCCTCAAATTCTCAAGGATAGGTTGAGGGAGTGGGCAAACTTATTTAATTTGGTTGCACAAGTCTTTGAAGGAGATGCCATAAAAACAGCTCTGTGGTTTAAAACAACAAATCCGATGCTAGGCAACATAACACCTCGCGATATGATACGCTATGGTCGTTACCAGAAATTACTTAAGTTTATTATCAACGCTTTTTCTGAAAACCAACATTAGAATGCTGCCCAAAAATCATAAATAGGATTGCAAACACGTTTTTGCAATCCTATCCACGCTTTATGTCTTTTTCCTAGGAATACGGATTCAATCATCCTCTATTCTAGTTGTAGAACATGCCAAGGCGCTTTCCTTAGTCATGGGCGCCTTTCGATACCGAATCATTTTATTTAGCTTCGCATGTGTTTTTTGCATAAGAGAGCATTCTTTTCTAGTACCACCGGCAAGCCCGTAAAGGGCATCGCTCCTAATGAACTCCCGATCAACCAATCCATACAGGTATTCTAGTTCTTCGATAGTCACTTCTGTTTTCATCAAAGCTTCTTTGCTTCTTCCAGATTTGTAACTTGCCAACTCAAATTTCATATCTCTAACTCCTTTTGCAGAGATAGAAATTGCCGCATAGCGCTATGTACTCCTCTTTGTGTTTCTTTAAAATCCTGCAAATTTAGTTGCTTTGAGACCTCTTCGATGAAGCCTTCTAAAAATCCATACATTTCAATTCTGATCGGTGCTTTACACTCAATCAGAGGTTTTCTGACTTTTGTTATTAGGTTGCCAGCAGGAACATACGAGTCGCCTCCAAATGCTACCTTTTGTTCAATCTCCTCGTATAACAAATACCAATCGGATTGATTTCCATTGTTCTGATATACATTCCAAACGAGATACTTGGTGGTTTCAATCCCTGGGCCAAATCCGAAGGCTTCAAATCCGCCAAAGCTACCAATTGAAGCTTCTTTTTTGCAGAAATGACGGATTTCAGACGGAACATTAGCATCTTTTAGCGATGCTTGGATGTGTTTAATATCGGCTGAGATAGAATCTAATTGAGATTTGAAAAGAGCAATATTTTCATTCATAATTTTTCCCCTAATTAAATTTAATAAAATCCAATTCTCAATCAAGAGTTAAAGGGCCCAATCAAAGGCAAAGATTGCTTGTACTTAAGTCAACAAGTACAGGCAGAAATATACTGCATTTGTGATATTATGTCCAAGAGTATGAGGAGATCGTAAAAATGGCGTGAAGCACTCTGGTTCTATTTCATAGTAGGGAATGTCAAGGGAGGGGATTTGCTCGGTCAAGAAGCATTTTTAACATGTACACTGCTCTTTTCCCATTGATTTGTGAGGTAGGGCTTTACTTTGATAAGGATTCTAGCTCATAGAGAAGCTTCATCCCCTCGATAAATTGGTTCGAGAACACTCCGGCTTTGGCCACATCACCGGAGACATTTTCAGAAATGATCATGTCTTCGGCTTTTTCATTTTGTAAGTCTTTGTTTCCTTAATTATTTTTTGCCAGAATGAATATTTTTTGAGGGTTTTTGAGCTTATTGATATGTCTACAAGTAATCCCCAATGTTCAGTGAGCTTGAGTTCTCGAAAGGTTCTCCCTAAAACTTTAGTTCTTCAATCATAAAAATCCTTTTTGGCAATTAACATGGAAATTAACATAGAAACACATGAAATTCAAGTTTTTCTATGTTCTTTACTATACCCTTTATGTGTTGTCTGATCTGCTTCCACTGGTAAATTCTCAGCAAATTTAAGTTTCTATACAACATAATTTTTATCAGAATTTTAGATTGAAAGATTGATTTGATCATGATAGGATGATCATTTTTCAAACTTGAGAATAGGTGAAGTCCCTTGTTAAAATCCTTCTTACTGCTGACTCTTTTTATTTCAGCATCTCTTTTCGGAGATCAAATTTTTCAAGATAAAAACCAGAATGAAATACGAATCTCTGTTGTGAAATCAGTGGAAGACATTGATCTGGAGAAGGGTCAAGATATTTTAGTTAGAAGCTTTATGAACGCTTATGAAGATGTTCCTCTTTCAGAACTAAACCCCGAGTTTAAGTGTACTGGTGATGTAAGACGTTTTTATGAAAATTACTTTAAAGAAGAGCTAGAGCATTTTAAGGAAGGCCACTTATTTTGGGTTCAGGCTTTTTTAAATAACAAAATTGTTGGATGGGCCACCTTCGAATTAGAGCCGCTGGAAGCAAATGCTGCTTACATGAATCTTCTTATTGTGGCACCAGAATATCAAAGAATGGGGATTGGAAAATATTTAACATTTTCAATATGCTCAGAAGATCTATTTTCAAATATACAAGCTATAAATTTGCTCATCAGAAAAGTCAATATAGAGGGCTATAATTTTTATTATAGATTGGGATTCTTTGAGTTCGATTATCATCGTGACGACTTTGTAGACCCATCTCTTTTGACAGGTTTAAGGTGGGAAAAGAATCGGAACACACGCGGTCAAGCATCAGATCAATAAAAACTTAAAAAGGACGGTGAGGTCTCAGGCGTTATAGATAGGGTAGCAAGGAATATCCAAATGAATTTTCAGGGATCCAAGGGTTTTCCAAGACAAACATGGATAGAATGAGGGCATTTTACCTGTCATATTCAATTTCCCCACATACTGTGGGTAAATTAGAAGATCTACTTCCAGGGTAAATCGAAGTAATCACTCAATTTTTCGGCTTCTATTCCCAAATCAGTAAGGAAGCGACTGAGGAAGACTGAAAATCCTTGTGCCGCTGGTTCGATTCCCGTCTTAATTTGAAGACACTATTGATTAAATGGATGAAACGCGCTAAATATAATGCGTATATAATTGGCGCGTTTGCACAGGAAGTCTTTTTAAGATAAACTAAGAACCATTCAACATTGGAATGATCCATTTTTTTTATTGCGTTCCATCGAACAATTATGCAATAGTTGTGTTAACACGCCAATTATAAACTTGTTATAAATGGCGTTTCCGCACAACAATCCATTTCAAATACATATGTAGAGTGTTTTGTCTATGAAATCATCAAAAAAACAAGCAAATAAAATCAGTGGACGTGTGAGAGAACAGCTTATTTTGGATCGACTCTTTGCAACTGAAAAGTCCGAGTTTTTGACGTTATACGGCCGGCGCCGAGTTGGAAAAACATTTCTTGTTAGGAATTTTTTTGAGAAAAAGCCGTGTTTGTTTTTTTATGTTACTGGGATACAAGAAGGGAAACTGAAGGAACAACTAGGACAATTTACAAAACAAATTAGCACCATCTTTTATGAAGGTATATCTATTGTTCCCTACAAATCATGGTCAGAGGCTTTTGAGGCCCTGACAACAGCAATGTTGAAAGTATCAAAACGAACGAAAATTGTTCTATTTTTTGATGAGTTTCCATGGATGGCAACAAAACGTTCAGGATCACTTAGTGCACTGGAATATTTTTGGAATAGGCATTGGACTCACGATCCGAGGTTAAAGTTAATCATATGTGGGTCTTCAGCATCTTGGATAATCGACAAAATTGTTAATAATAAAGGAGGTCTTCACAATCGTGTAACAAGAACAATGATATTAGAACCGTTGAATTTACACGACACTAAGGCGTATCTGGCAGACCTTGGTAATAAACTAAATGATCGCCAAGTTTTAGATCTCTATATGGTCTTGGGTGGAATACCACATTATTTATCTTTGGTTGAAAAAGGATTATCTGCCCAACAATGTATCGAAGAACTATTTTTTAGGAGAGATGGTGCTTTGGTAAATGAGTTTGACCGCCTGTTTTCCTCTTTATTCAAAGAGTCTTCAGCATATATAGACATCATCCGTATTATCGCTAACCACCGCTACGGGATAGGTCAAGCTCAATTGATTCGAGAAATTAAGTTGTCGAGCGGTGGAGGTACCACACGTCGTCTAAAAGAACTGGAGGAGGCAGGCTTTATTGTTAGTTTTCTCCCGCATGGGCACTCTGATAAGGGGTTGTACTATAAGGTGATCGATGAGTACACATTATTCTATCTCCATTGGTTGGAACCACGAATTACTGCGATACGCAATCGAGACCAAAGTCCAGGATATTGGCTTTCAAAATCACAGTCGTCTGGTTGGAAAAGTTGGTCAGGATATGCATTTGAAGCCGTTTGTAATAAACATATCGCCCAAATCAAAAAAGCATTAAATATCGATCCAGGATCTGAGTCTGGGTCATGGAGGTATGTTCCCCGTCAGAATCCTGAAGATGAAAAGGATGGAGGCGGAGCGCAGATAGATTTGTTATTTGATCGACCAGATCAAGCGATTACTGTTTGTGAAATCAAATATTCAATGCAGCCATTTACCATCGATAAAGTTTATGCACAAGCCCTTGCGAAAAAGGTAGAGGTGTATCAACAGCAGACAAGAACAAAGAAACAAATATTTCTTGTAATGATTACGAGTGCTGGATTGAAATCATCAAAGCATTATGACGAGTTAATTTCCCAGGAAGTTACATTGGGAGACCTGTTTAAATCTGTTTGACGAAGTTAAAGATAAAAAGAGTCAGAAAAAAGAAGGAAATTTAAGTAGAAGGATCTTTTGAGGACAAAAAAATGAATAAAGATGTTCAGGTTGACCTAAATGAGGTTGTTGATGCGTTTGAATGGAGTTTTGCGAACGCCATGGCTTAACATATCATTATTCGTCTCGATGTAACGACCATTAATTTTATAGAACCAACGGAATGACAATTGCATATGGGAAGATTTTGCAGAATCTGCGGTCAGTCGCGCTCAAACGAAAGCTTTTCTGGTAAAGGTCATAGACAATGTATTTGCAAGAAGAGCCCATGAGATTTTGAGTCCTTTGCTTGCCATTGTTTTGCGTATTTCAAAGCGATTAAATTCCCAAAATCAAATTTAGAAAGAGGGTTTAAGCTTTTTTTCAAAGCGATAAGAACATCTTTTTGACAACCAATTTGCTGTCCTATGGCTCCCAGTAAGGCTCTAACACGCGGAGGTTCTGATTCTGCAACTTGAATAAGACGTTCAAATTGATGTTTTTCATCGAAATGCTTCAGCAGTCGTTTTACTGTTTCTTTTGGGGATAGTTCACTCGTTTTGCCGCCTTGACGAAGAAAGTCTAGAAGAGCGGCATCTTTGGTGGAGAGATTTCTCCAAGATTCAGGTCTTCTGGTGTGAATAATCGTATCTTGACCAACAATGGATCGAGGGAGGCTGAGTCGATTCGTTGCAACCTCGATTTTTGCTGCGTTTTGAGTTGTAAAACCCAATAAATTAGAAGCGGCATTGCCAGCTGGGAAAATCTTTTTTCATAATGGATTCTTTTGTAAGATAAGGTTAATTACTTTCCTTGTATAGATTTTCCCGTGCATCGGGCTGCTGGAAGTTTTTTCTGAAGCTTCTATTACAGTGAACAGGTCACTAAATTCGTTGGATAAATCAGAAATTGAATAAAGGTACGAAGGGATATTTGCATAGGGGTCTATAACCATTTTTTCTATAGGGCAAGGAGAATTCTGTAAAAGAGGACCGTAAAACTCGTCATTTATAGAAGCTAAGGAAATGAAATAAAACCCATTTGGTTTCATGGCTTTCCATAATTCCCTTCGGTAATTTTTTTGTGACTGTTTATTTGTGATGTGCTTGTAGCAAAATATATCAATTGCAATGTCTAGGGAATTTGGAATTATAGACCATTTTGATGAAACATCTTGAGCAAATGCGGTAATGGGTAGTTTTGTTCGATCAGCTTCTCTCATGACGGCATTGACATTGTCTTGTAATAAATCGATAGCGATAACAGAAAATCCGCGACTGGCTAAATAAAAGCTGTTTCGCCCAAGTCCGCATCCTAAATCTGCGGCCTTTTGTCTCTCATTACTAGGTTGCGTTTCGAGCCATGAAATGAACTCTACCACGGCATTTGTAGGGTCTTTTCTAAAAGATGAAGGGATTCCTTGTCTTTTATATTCATCAGCCCAGGCTTCTGTTGGGTGAGGAATCTTGGGATAGTTTTGAGTCATGTTGACCGTCCTAAAGTATTAAATTTCAATTAAATCTATGGCAATGGGATCTCGTGGTACATGTCATAATGCTGAGCGTAGCCTGTTCCTGGAGGCGACATGGGGCGAGCACCTTTGGAGCGTAAGAGATCGGAAATTGATTTATTCTTTTCAGAAATAGCAACTTGATAGGGTGTTAATCCACTTTTATCCGCAGAGTGGATATCAGCTCCTAGGCTAACTAGGCGTTTGACTAATTCAAGTTTTTTGCGTGATTCCAGATTGGCTTTGATTAATAATTGCAAAGAGCGATGTCCATTCCAGGAAATATCATTAATGTTAGCGCCCGCATTTAAGATTTTCGTCACGGATTGCACTAATTCATCTCCTCTTTGCTTGACTAGCACCTCTCCTAGAGAAAGCAAAGATATAGTGAGATTGATGCGATGTTCTAGTTCTGATAAAGCTCTTAGGATGTCGTCAAAATTTACAGGTTCAGTAAGATACATGTCGCGCATCAACTGATAATCACGTCGCAATTCAGGCAGCCTTTCATCTCTAGGAACAAGACGAAAAGTACCGGGTTTAGCTTCAGTGTAGTTTGTCCATGAGTCACGAAAGAACAGATTTTTCCATGAAACGACTCTATCTCGGAGGTCATGATGATCAATAGCCTTGATTGCTTCAGGGTGATTTGCTAGTGCCGCGGTATCCGCATAATGACGGGAGAATCGATCTCGTATTGGTTTATCGAGTGGTCGATGATATTCTGCATGTAGAATCGTAGCCTTTTCCCAGAAAGTTCGCTCGATCTCTAGAGCTACGACTTCACATTGCCAATCGGAAAAAGCTGCAGGGAAAACCTCCGCAATCCAAGGTCGTATTGTATGGCGCCCGGTTGGTTGCTGATCAGTTAGAGAGCCAAATTCGAGTTTCACAGAACGTTTAATATAGGCAAATCCAGTTGGTAGCGATGATGGGTAGTGGAAAAGAATTACCGGTGACTTGGTTTGAGGGTCTTTTAAAAACTCGAATCTTGTCTGCTCATTTTTTCCTAATATTTCCAATGTCGAGGTTTCTAACATCGCCATAATCTGAGTTTGAACAGCTATCTCACAGGCTTCTTCAGCTTTTTTCCACCATTTATCAGCTTGGCTGCGATTTGCAGCGGTTTCAGGAAGTCCAAGAAAAATAGGCGACAGCGAAAGATCGATATCTTCAGAAAACCGATTGATTGCGCCAAATATTTTTGATAGGGAAGTACCCCCTTTGAATACAAGGCTTTCAGTGAACTCAGACTCGAATAGAATAGTGAGCAACCAGCACACGAAGAAATCTTTCTCCATGATTACAGGAGATATATTTCTTTGAATGGCAGCTTGTTCAATGTACAGACGCCGTTCGTCAGAAGGTAGTTTTAAAAAATCAAGTTTCACTTCAAGTCTCCTCGGCTAATTCCTTGAAAATAGAATGCATCCATTCCGGTGCAAATCGAATATCCTTGAGCAGTTCTTTGCGAGCATTCAGTGGTATAGTTCGCTTTAAATGTTTAAGTCGTTCAGGAGTGACATTTTCTTTGCCTAATTCACGGAACGTTTGAACTAAAAGACCGCTGAGCCGTCCTGCCATTACCATGTTTTTGGGGGTCGTGCGTCGCAGCTGAATGGTTGTCGACCCTATTTTTACCGTTCGACTTGGTCCGTCTGTCAGAAATACAACTTTAGCAGGGACTTGTTCGGATAGTCCCAGGATATTTGCTGCATAAGCGCCCGTTGGTTGAATACGAGTGCAATCTCTGCCAACTAAGGCCTCTGCTATTTTTTCTGGAGATGGTTGAAGTGTTCCAAGCTTAGGATGTTCTTTAGGAAAATCATATATTCCTCTTGTGAGTCGACGAATAGTTCTTTTTCGAACGAGTCGGTAAAGAACAATATCGACAGTTTGCCGACTGCCAAGAGTCAAAAAGTCAGTTGGAACAAATACTGCGCCCTGCCCAAGAATGGTTATTGCATTAAGTATTTGCTGATCAATACTATTCGGTTTTTTTTGATTCTTCTTCATGTAAGAAATATTGACATGTTTTTCTTACAAATGCAAGCAGCATCTTGAGTTTTTTTGCTAATGTATATGATTTCATATATAACAGATTGGAAATCAACTAGTTGCTTGCTCTCATTATATGACAATCCAAGTTTTTTTGCTGTAAAAGTTGACATGTTAATCCGGACACTGATTTATATACAATCATACTGATCATCATTTCCACAATCGCAGAGCATAAAACATGAAAAACTCTTCATCTCTTCATCAATATAAATTTTCTTCTTAAATACAACGAAAGTGCTTAACGCTAAGAGCAGAAACCATTTGCTTCAGGACCGTATTTTGCTTTCAATGCAAGAACTGTTTGACACTCTCTTGCTGAGTTAACCCTTAGCAATCGTAAACAATTGACCCAATAGAGAACTTCAATTCCAAGGAATGTTATAACCATAAACCAACTAAGAGAATCCCAATCTGCTGCTTGATTCCACTCACCCATTCCAATACTTGACAATTCTCTTAAGGGTAGTGAAATCATAGTCCATATAAGCCACACAGTGCCTCTCTTCTTGTAAGAGCAATAGTATGTAATCCAAAACCAAGGAACTACAACCAAGGAAGAGAGAAAAAGGCCAAAACTTAAGCTAAAGGCAAGGGGGGTATTTTCAGAAAATTCATTAAATGCACCATCTCCAAAATAGATAAAAAAAATGGATAAGGCTGTTATTCCGGTAAATGCGAAAAGTGAAGCGAGCCATTGCTTTCTCACTTTCACTTCAATATCAAGACTGAGACCATCTAAAAATGGTTTTAAATCGGCTTCTGAAAGTGGTTGTTGATTTTCAGAGTTTTTTGATCCTCTCCTAAACAGCTTGTAAACACCAAATGCGATTAATAAGAATACAAGCACTGCAATCAGATTATATATGTTCATGATACCCTTAAGCTGTCCTTTTTTTGAAGCTTTGATGTCTAGCTATGATTCCTGTCCAATCTTTAGAGAAATAAATTTTCAGCTATTTATTTCCCGATTTTCTTTTTTATCGCTTCTAGTAGTTCGGGAAAAGTTTCTTTGTAATAGTCCCCTCCAAAGTGACCTTGGTCTGGCGACTCGTGATAGTCCGTGTCCAAGCAGTCTCTCACAACATGAGCTTCCTTGATAGGGATCCAAGGATCATTTACACCCGCAAATTGAATGATCCATTTTTGATTTTTCTTAATGTTTTTCCAGTTCCAGGGTAAATCGAAGTAACCACTCAATTTTTCGGCTTCTATTCCCAAATCAGTATAGTAGGTTCCTATTAAAGCTGAACCTAAAATTCGATGGGTTTCTGCATACCGCATAGCTGCGATAGCTCCTGAGGAATGTCCCACAAGTATTGTATTTTCATCTGCTTTTAATTCATCCAGAAATGGAAGCCAATAGGAGCTCCTGGCTAGTTCTGTATCAGGAAATTGAGGTGCATTCACTTCTACACCAAGATTTTCAAGTTCTTTTTTGAGATAAGGCAGCCAATTATCAGTTGGTTTGCTATTGCCATTACCATGGATCAAAATTGCTCTAATCAATTTCAGCATTGCAAACAGCTTCCTTCTCTAAATTTTGACGATGAAAGGAAATAAGCTTTTTCCGGGTTCGGCCCCAAGATTTGCGATGAACCAATACTTTTATCCTTATATATATATTTCAACGAGACAAGTTTACTGATCACTTTCGGGCATATACGGAAGTTATTTTGTGTTATATCAAGATGTTCTAATTGTGTTAATTCTTCCATAGAATCATGTAGGTCTTCTATATGATTAAAAGAAAGGTTCAACCAGGTTAGATTTTTAAAACGAGCAATCTGTTCAGGAATAAATGTTAGTCCGTTGCCGCTTAGACAAAGAATCTTAAGATTTAAAAAATCTGTAGAATGAAGCCAGCCTTCAATTCGTGAAATCATTGTTTCATTTGCTAGCCCTTCTAGTCCAATAGTGGGTAAACCTCTTGCACGTAGTCCCCAGTAAAACTGGTGAAGACCCTGAGCCCTTTTAGTAAGGGCTATTTTATGCAAATCCTCCTCATTAGATTCTCTATTGTCTTTTTCTAGTACAGTACTAGATAGGTTAACCGACATTTTGATACCTCCGAATGTTTTAAATTCAACATAATTGCAACAAAATATTTATTATAAATCAAAAGAAAAGAAACCACGACGACATGGAGAAGTCTATTGGTATTCAGGTAAAGGTCTTAGGGGATGTAGTCGTAGGGGATGTATTTGCAAGAAATGCGTTTTCGCCTTGAAACCATCCCTTCTCAGCTGCCTTGGTTTGCGTTTACTACAGGACCTCGGGCCAACAAAGCGTTACTTAGGAGAAATGAGCTTGAGCAAACCATGTAGGATCTTTTAAAAAGGCGCATGTAATGGATAAAGCAGAATAAACGCGGTCTCTATATCTGAGCATAAGAGATTATTTATGAGATTTGCGGAAGACCGTAATTGACGCGATGGGCGAGTTTTTACAAAATAGCCAGGTTGTCTCGACTTAAGATCAAGGCTTAAGACGGCCTTGTTATACCGAACGTGATTTGGTATTCACGCGACGATGGAAGGCGGCCACGAGCTTAATTTCGTCATAGGTGTAATCTTCTGAGAGAGCATTTTTGATGGGACTTAATTTTTCTACGCCAACGACAGCGATGGCTTTGTTGATGCCTTCTTGTTTTTCGGCCGATACCAGCGTTGAGATATCGAGGTCTTGACCCAAAACTATCTGTTCGGCCAGATGGTCCAGAATGGTTCTTGGGGATAACGTGCGTATTTTAGCTATTTCCTCAACGCTGTTTCCCATCCCAAATAATCTTGCTGACTCCTCTGAAGACAGGTTTTTTTCTTGGGTTTTGCTATCCCGCATATTTTTTTGGGGAATATTAAGGTGTTTTGAACGATAGGACAGAATGAGATCTATAAAGGATTGCCCATATTTTTCCCATTTAGCGGGACCAAGGCCATTAACAGCCAGCATTGATTCTTTAGTTGTCGGATAACGGGAGGCCATCTCCATCAGCACCTTATCGCCAAAAACGACAAAAGCGGGCACATGGGTATCGGCAGCCCATTTTTTCCGTAAATCCGCTAATTCTTTGAAAAGTTCCCGGTCGTAATTTAATTTATTAGCGTCCCGTACCAGCTGACGCTTAGCGAGTCTTTCCGATATAGATTTATATTTGCGCGATACTACTTTCGCAGATCCAGAAGTGACCCCGCGCGATAGTTCGGTCCATTGCAAGACCGGATAGTCGTCCCCGTTGCGTTTTAAATATCCTTGATCGAGAAGATTATTGATTAAAAATAGCAGGTCGCCTTCGGACCGGTCTTTCATGATCCCATAGGTCGATAATAAATTGTGCCTTCGGTCAAGAATGTTTTTGGCTTTGGAACCTCGAAGCACTTCGATAAGGTATTTGGCTCCAAAGCGCTGCTGCAACTGGTATACGCAAGAAAGGATTTTTTGGGCATCGATTGTTGCGTCTATTTGATCCACGTTGTCCAGGCAGTTGTCGCAACCCTGGCAATTACGCACAGGGTATTTTTCGCCAAAATATTCTAAAAGGCCTTTTCGGCGGCAATACCATGAGCGGCATAAGTTATACATAGCTTTTGTCTTAAAACTCATCGATTCGCGGATTTCCCTTTCGGTTATTTCCTGCAGAAAGTAGTCATAGATTGCCATATCTTGCGGTGAATATAGCATGAGGCATTCTGCCGGCAAACCATCGCGTCCGGCCCTTCCAATTTCCTGGTAATATTGCTCAATGGAGCGAGGCATATCTAAATGGACGATAAAGCGGATATCTGGTTTGTGAATACCCATGCCAAAGGCCACCGTTGCCACCATCAGATTGACTTTGCCATAGACAAAATCATTTTGAGCATTGGCTCTTTCATAGTCTGGCAAACCCGCATGATACTTCCTGGCATCGAAACCTGAATGTGACAGCTCTTCATAAGTTTCATCGACTTTTTTACGAGTCGCAGCATAAATAATGCCGGGTTCATCAGGGTGTTTTTCCAGGAACTCGCGCAAGCTATCTGATTCATCTTCCTTGGAATCAATCAAAAAGGTCAGATTGGGCCGATCAAAACTGGCTTTCACTATGTGTGGAGTTTTCATCAGCAGTTGGGAGATGATATCTTCCTGGACTTCTTGAGTAGCAGTGGCCGTTAAAGCGATTAGGCTGGATTTGGGAAAGGCTGTTTTTAGAAGGGATAGTTGGCGGTAGTCCGGGCGAAATGAATGTCCCCATTGAGAGATACAATGAGCTTCGTCAATGGCAAAAAGGGACGTTTCCGCCTGTTGAAGTTTTTGAACAAAGGCCTTATCAGAAAAACGTTCAGGGGCTACATATAGCAGTTTATAATCTTGCAGATTGTTCATTACCATATGCATATCCTGTACATGTAAACTGCTGTTGAGAAGGGCAGCAGAAATGCCATTTTTGGTGAGACTTAACACCTGATCCTGCATTAAAGATATCAAAGGTGAAATCACAACTGCGAGGCCTGGCATCACCAAAGCGGGCAGTTGATAACAGATGGATTTGCCGGCTCCCGTAGGTAAAATGGCAAGCACATCCTGGCGGTTTAGAATTTTGGAAATAATTTCTTTTTGGTGCTGCCGAAATTCATTATAGCCAAAAAAATGTTTGAGGTGGTCTTCTAAGGGAATGCTATTATACATGAGTAGATATTTTTTAAAATTTAATTGTGCCAGAACAGGTATAAGTTATCAAGTTGTTTCCTGTTCATAAGGAATTGCTATTGATCAATAATAATAAATAATTATTATTACGTATATACCGAAGGTAGTTCAAAAATTGGGATTTTGACAAGGAGGCTGCTCAAAATTTTTCGTCTGGAGCTAAGTGACCATTGCCTATGGCAAGGCTCGAGTGAAGACAAAAATTTTGATGCAAAGCCGACGCCGTCAAAAACCAATTTTTGAATCACGTTCGGTATAACTCCCCATTTGCTAAAAAGGAGAAATCGATGCGAAGTGCAGTTTGTTTTCAAGCCTTTCTTGTAATGGTGTTATTGGCATCTTTTGGGTATACCGAGTCCTTTCCTCCCGAACAGGAGAAACAAATACGGGCGATACTCGAATATCATTATGCAGCCTGGAATGAGCATGATCCAATAAAAATGGCAGAGATTTATGCTACAGATGGAGATTTAAGAAGCCTCACCAATGAATGGGCTAAAAATAGAAACGAGGTGGAAAAATTATATACCGTTCTACAAAACACAAAGATGAAGCACGCCCACATAAATTATGAAATAAAATCTATCAAGATGATCAAACCCGATGTAGCTTTCGTCGATGTCGAATCTGAGATTAAAAATATGGAAACCACTCAAGAAAAAAAATACCCGCCATTACATCATGATGGCATATTTGTATTAGTACAAAGAGATGGTAAATGGCAGATATTAATCGGACGTCCTTTCTAAGAATTTGTTTAGAATCTAAGGTTCTAAACAATTGATGGAGTACACATGCATAAAGCGCGTTTTTATATTTTACTATTGTTTTCAGCAATCCTGATCTCATCTTGCGAAAGAAAAGCCGGTGACGAATTTCAAAAAGTTGCAAATGAGTTCACGTCAGCCTGGAATAATCATGATCTTCAAGCTCTGGCAAATCTTTGGACAGAAGATGGAAATCTCATTACTCCTTGGGCCCATGAATATAATGGCAAGGAGGAGATTGAAAAGCATTTGGCTAAGGAACATTCCGAGAATATGAAAGATTCTCACATGATATTATTGGTGCAAAATGTCCATTTTTTCGATCCGGATACAGCATTCGTTGATGCCGACATGACGATAGAAGGCATGACGGTTGGCGGAGAAAAGGCCTCTCCTTTTCACGATTACTCTATTTTCGTGTTTGTTAAAAGGGATGGTAAATGGAAGATCCTTATCGCCCGGCCTTATTGAACAAAGAATAGACTTTTTAAATCTCCTAACTTTCCGCTGCTTAGAATTTATATAATTTGACGCGTTGGGCAAATGACAATCTCCCTCATGCATACATTTTGCGGCTGTTCGTAGGCAAAGAGAATTGTTCTTGCGACATCTTCAGATTGTAAATTTTCGTAAGGCTTTCTTTTATAAGAGGCATGGGTATTCTTAATTTCCTGAGAGGCCGCTTGATCGAAAATCTCGGTTTTTACATTACCGGGAGCTATTGTCATTAGACGCACGTTGTGATCCGCTACTTCTTCTCTAATGCTTTCAGTAAGGGAATGAACTGCAAATTTAGTTGCGCAATAAATTGCATGAGTAGGAAATGTTTTTCTTCCACAAAGAGAACTAATATTAATAATTGTCCCTGTCTGTCTTTTTATCATGTTTTGAAGCACTAAATGAATCCCATGAAGGACTCCTAAAACATTGACATCGAGCATTTTTCTCCATTCCTCGGGGTTTTGTTGATGAGTTAAATTGATAAATAATACTCCAGCATTATTGATGAGGCATTCCGTCTCGCCAAATTTTTCTTCCGCTTTGTTTATTGCAGCTTTGAATCTGCAAAGATCTGTAACGTCAACTTCTTCACACATAGTGTTTGGTAAGTTAAGAGCTTTTAGTCTGTGGAGTCGCCTCCCAAGTAAAAGAAGAGGGTAACCTGCATGAGAAAATTGTATTGCAGTGGCTTGTCCAATCCCCGCACTTGCACCTGTTATGACGACTAAACCTTTTTTCATATTCTACCTCAGCGATATAGTGATGTTTAAAACAATATTAACTTTCTTTCTTTTTTTGCAATCTGATAAGCTTAAACTTATTTAAAACCACGCTAAGCTATGGCTTTGATAACACAGGAAAACTTATGATTAGACTGTTTACCGTTTCATTGTTCGTTGTAATTATCCTCTTAGTGATATTTTTTTCGTATAAAGACTCTGCCTTAAGTTACAAAGAAGCCGAAGAAAAGTTATTGAGTATCGGGCAGGTGCATTTATTGAAAGATTGGGATAATTTAAATCCTAAAGAACAGCAGGAAATGTTGCTTCAGATACAAAATTTAGATGCATCTGTTTTTTTGGCTCAACAAGACCTTATAGAACATCCCCTTCCTGGCATTAAAGAGCCTGTAAATCCATTAACTAATATTGCACATTCGGGAAATCAGGAGTACATTTCCCGCGGTAAGCAATTGATCAGGGAAGGAAAGGCGGGTTGCATCATTGTAGCTGGTGGACAAGGGTCTCGTTTGCGCTCTGACCAGCCCAAAGGGATGTTTGATGTAACAGTGATAAAACACAAAAGTTTATTTCAGCTATTTGCCGAAAAAACCTTAGCGGCAAGCATACAAGCCGGGTTACCTCTGCAGTTAGCCATTATGACCTCGCCTGGTAATCATAAGGACACTGTAACGTACTTTAAGGATAATCATTATTTTCATCTGAATGAGGATCAGATTTCATTTTTTACACAGACCGAGCTTCCCTTTCTTGATAGCAATGGAAACCTGTTTCTTGAACGGCAGAACAAAATTGCTCAAGGTCCAAATGGCAATGGAGGTGTGTTAAAGCATTTTTTTGATTCGGGAATTTGGTCTGACTGGTATCAAAGAGGGATAAGTTACATATTTTTTATGTTTATCGATAATGCATTGGCCGACCCCTTTGACGCCGAACTTATAGGCAGTAACGATATTGAAAAAAGCGATGCGGCCATGAAATGCATTGAACGAATCAATCCGGAAGAAAAATTAGGGGTTATGGTTGAAAAAGATGGTAAAATCCATGTCGTAGAATATTCAGAATTATTTCCTGAACTCATGGTGATTAATGATGACGGCAAGTTAAAATACCCATGCGGGCATATCGGGTTATATAGCTTCAATATGGACTTTGTGAAACAGATAGCGATGCATTATGACGAAATACCCATTCACAATACATGGAAGGCAGTTAAATATCTCAATGCCGATAACCTGACAGTAATGTCGGCTCAGCCTATTGCCTGGAAGTATGAGAAACTAATTTTTGATATTTTACCTTATGCGCAAAAGGTGAATGTAATCATGTCTCCTCGTGAATGCTGTTTTGGCCCTTTGAAAAACGAAAAGGGTCCCGATAGTCTTTCAGAAGTGCAAAAAGCCTTACAAGCCAGGGATAAAAAAATCTTTGAAGAAATTTCAGGGACCACCCCTCCTGATAGACCTTTTGAGTTATCTCCTCAATTTTATTATCCAACTTTAGAAATGGTAGAGTTCTGGAAAGGAAAAAAACTTCCGGAAACTCATTATATCGAACCTTTTTTGGATAAATCTTCTTGAACAAGGCGCTAAGCATTAAAACAATTTATTGAAACACAGAGACACAGAGGGCACAGAGATTTTTTTTGCCGAAAGCCAAAAAAAAAAGGATGTGTAATAGCTTGTCTCTGTGTTTTCCGTGTCTCTGTGTTTAAAATATTTGTTTTAATGTTCATTGCCCTCTCTTCTTGAATATTAGCCTTTGCACTTTTTTCCCTGATCGTGTATGCTAACCCCAAACAACTTCCAACAACTTCAAAAAATTAACAATGTCAGAAAAATCGGTCATTCTTAAAAACGGCAAGGATAAACCCATCCGCAATCGCCATCATTGGATTTTTTCCGGGGCAATTGAACACCTGCCCGAATTTGAGGATGGGGCAATTTTATCGGTGTATTCAGCACAAAAAGAATTTTTAGGCGATGGATATTTTAACAGGTCAGCACAGATTGCCGGGAGAATGCTCTCTTTCGGTGTTCCATTCACTAAAGAGCTGTTGCATCGCCAGTTAGAGAAGGCTATAGCTCTTCGCTCCCGATTGTTTGATAAAGAAAAGACAAACGGCTTTCGGTTAATCAATGGCGAAGGAGACTTCCTTCCCGGATTAATTATTGACCAATACGACGATGTGCTCGTTTTGCAGATCGGTACGTTAGGCATGCACCGTTTACGTTCATGGATTGTCGAATGGTTGACTCTAGCGTTGTCTCCCAAAGCCATTTACGAAAAATCGTTGGTCCAATCGCGCAAAGAAGAGGGAATGCAGGAATACCAGGGCTCTCTTTTCGGTGAAGTTCCCGCACAAGCTGTTATTATCAGGGAAAATCATTTACAATTTTATGTATCGGTCCTGCATGGGCAAAAAACCGGTTTTTTCTTAGACCATCGCGAAATGAGGCATAAAATCCAAGGGTTGTCTTTACATAAACGGGTACTGAATTGTTTTGCCTATACGGGCGGCTTTAGTGTGTATGCAGCTGCTGGCAAAGCTACCCTTGTTGACTCTGTCGATATTTCCGCCGCTGCCATTGAGATGACAAAACGCAATATGGTTTTAAATGGGTTTGATCGGCCAAATGACCGTTTTTTTGTTGCCGATGTTTTTCAGTTTTTACGAGAACAGCCCCTGGAATATGAGATCGTGATCCTCGATCCTCCAGCTTTTGCAAAGCGGCAAAAGGATGTCGTTCAGGCCTGCCGGGGATATAAAGACATCAACCGGTTGGCGATGGAAAAAATGCCGAAAAATTCGTTGCTTCTTACCAGCTCTTGTTCTTATCATGTCGATGAGGAATTATTTCAGAAGGTTGTTTTTCAGGCGGCAGTAGAATCTAAACGGGAAGTGCAGATCATAGGGCACCACAGCATGGCTAAGGATCATCCGGTCAACATCTGTCACCCTGAGAGCAATTATTTGAAAAGTCTGCTTCTTTATTTAAATTAAGAAATTATTTTGTATAGTAATGACATATGATGGAACAGAAGAATAAAAAATTTAAAATTGTCACATTAGGTTGCCGGACGAATCAATATGAGTCGCAAGCCTATCACGATCAATTAACAGAGCTCGGGTATACCGGTGTAAAAGAGGATGAAGCTGCCGACATTTGCATCGTGAATACCTGCACAGTCACCGATTCGGCCGATCGTTCGAGCAGGCTGGAAATCCGTAAACTGGCAGAGCAAAACCCCCATTCTCAACTTGTTGTGACAGGATGTGCCGCAGAGAGGGCGCCTCAAGAAATATTGCAGATCGGAGGGGTATCCCATGTTGTCCCTAATAAAGACAAAGAAAAACTCCTTTCCTATTTATTCAAGGATCAAGAACTTCCAGAGTTTTCGATCAAACATTTCGATGCGCATACGCGCGCTTTTGTCAAAGTACAGGACGGGTGCGATTCTTTTTGTACCTACTGCATTCTTCCTTATGTCAGAGGGCGTTCCCATTCACGCACCATCGATGAGGTTCTTAGGGAAGTCGAAGGGCTGATTGCCAATGGATTTAAAGAAATTGTGCTGACAGGAATCAACATCGGCGACTTTGACGGGAATAAACCGGAGGAAACACCAGATCGTCTGGCTGATCTCGTCCGTGCTGTCGATAAAGTACCCGGACTTAGACGGTTGCGCATTTCTTCCATCGATCCCGATGAGGTCGATGACGATCTGCTCGATGCAGTGATCAATGGCAAGAACACAGCGCCTTCGATGCATATTGTCCTGCAATCGGGTTCGAATGTGATCTTAAAGCGAATGAACCGCAAATACACAAGACAAATATTTATGCAAACGGTAGACCGTTTGCTGGCAGCCCATAGCGATTTCACGTTCACGACAGATGTAATCGTAGGATTTCCAGGAGAAACTCAAGGCGACTTTGAACAGACGCTTAGCGTGATTCGGGAAGTTAAGTTTGCTAAAGTGCATATGTTTCCTTACAGCGATCGTCCTCGTACAAGATCCTCTCTTATGCCCAATAAGGTGCCTCCTGATATTATGAAAGCACGAAAACAGGAAGTGATGCATCTGGCTGAAACAGTGGCCTATGAACTGCGGGAGCAATACGTTGGCAGAACCATGACTGTTTTGACAGAGAAAACCGATAAGATGCATCCAGGTTTTCTCTCCGGTCATACAGAAAATTTCTTGACCGTATGGATTGCGGAAGGGGATCATCAGTCCAATGAACTTGTGACAGTGAAGCTTGTGGAAAATACTCCGCATGGACTGACAGGAATAGTCGATGGAAATTGAGATCAGAGAGCGATTAAAGCCTTATACCCATACCGCAGGAACCTGGATGATGCTGCCTGGCAGCGACTTTTGCGTCCAAGTGTTTCCTACTCGTTTAGTAGTAAAAAATTGCTATAGCTGCCATATACAGACCGTTGATTTCGATATTACAGGGCCGGTCGATCATTTTACTGCAGAACAAGATCTTGAACATGGGTGGATCAAAGTTTTTGGAACTGGTCAATCGGGGTATTTTTGTTATTATGTCGATGCTGCAGGGGAGGTTCATCCCGAAAAGAAGACGATCCGGCCGCTCGCCTTTATGATGGAACGATTATCTTTAGGATCAAATAAGGCGCAAGATTGGGATTTGATCTGCAGAAGAGGAAATTTTACTGAAATCTTTCCCATTTGGCACCGGCTGGGCAGGCTGTTAGCGCACACGGAAGAAAAGGGCAAGTTCCAAAGGGGGAATCTTCAAGGGATGTATTCCTTATTGGATCAGTGTCGGCAGTCGATAATGGCCAATGCACCGGAGCATATTATCCCTCATTTTCGTCGATTATTCCTTAGCGGGTTTAAAGGGGTATTCGTGCCCAGGTTGTTCGATGATGATTTTAATGGGATTATCAAGTCTGACCAGGCAGATGATCGATCTTCCTTGGCCTTGCTCTATGAAAGCGCCTTCCTCATCCATTCTTTATTTTTTCAGGAAAGGGAGAAGAATATATATCTATTGCCTGCTTTGCCGCCCGAATTTCATTGCGGGCGCCTGATGCATGTCTCTTGTGGAGTGGAGGGGCGCCTTCATTTCGAATGGACAAAGAAAGTGGTCCGCCGCATGACGTTTATTTCCAGACAATCACAAGATTTGACATTTCATTTTTCGAAAAAGAAATCTTGTCGTTTACGTCATTCAAATCAGGATAGGGGGACTTCTTACATTTCAGGGACACCTATTGAAGTGGTGGCAGATCGTCATTATTGGTTTGATCAATTTCAGTAAATCGGCTCAAGATGAAGGATGTTTGTAAGCTCTTCAAGAGCCGCTCTTGTTTCCTTTAGCAGAAGGGGATCGGCAAGGTCATCTGGGACCAACCGGTCCCGATAGTGTTTGTGAATCCAGCTCTTTAATTTCAAGTACAAAACATCGTCCAAAAAAATTGCAGGGTGTACGGCAGCCAGTTCTTCCTCATTAAGAACGACCCGTAACCGCAAACAGGCTGGCCCCCCGCCATTTTGCATGCTTTGATGAACGTCAATGTAATAAATATGATCGACCACCCGTGTGAGAACTTCCTGGGTGTATTGAAAAATTCCCTGGTGATTGCGGCATTCTAGCGGCATTAAGAGAGCAGTTTTTCCATTCGGCAGAGAGAGGATTTGCGAATTGAATAAATAGGTATCGATGGCACTTTTCAAAGAAATGTCTTTGCTTTTCACTTCTACACAACGAATGTCGCCAATGTCTAGTTCCACCCCTTTTTTTTTAATTTCATCGATTACCTGATGAGATTTAAGAAATGCCTCTTCATGATACAAAAACAATTGCTTGTTCCCTACAGCCAAGACATCGTTGTGAAAGGCCCCTGCATCGATCGCATTTGGGTGTTGTTGAAGAAAGATCACCTTCTTTGGATCAATTTGATGCAGGCGGGAAATCGCTTGAGAAGCCTCATACGTTTGTCTTGCAGGAAAGCGGACAGGGAGGGCATTATTCTGTTGTAATGCATAGCGGCCAAATGTAAACAAATGAAGGCCCGGAGCATTATAGTCACGGCATAGCCTGGTGTGATTTGCCGCCCCTTCATCGGAGAAAATATCCCCCCCAATTAAGGGAGAGTGGTGAGAAAAAAAAGCCCCCTCTTTAAATATGTTTTTCAGTATTTTAGCTGTCACCGGAGATTCAATCGACCTGTGGGGGTAACTCGACAGGTTGGCCGGGGTAAAATGAACACGGCTATCATATGTGTCGCATGAGGGGGTAACTGTGGCGCTATTTGCCGCCCACATTGCCGCTGCCGATCCAAACATACTCAGAGCTTCCGGGAATTCAAGACGGGCTTGTGCCAGAACTTCAGCGTCAGATCCGCAAAATCCAAGAGAACGCAATGAGGGGATATGCGGGCGTTCATGTGGCGGCAATACCCCTTGCTTTAGTCCAAGTTTGGCAAGAAAATACATTTTTTCCAGCCCTTGCAAGGCGGCTGTTTTCGGATTCGATTCCTGAAATTGATGATTTTGCGAAGCGAGATTGCCATAAGATAGTCCGCTATAATTATGTGTGGGACCGACAATACCGTCAAAGTTAATTTCCATGTTTTTTTTGAGTTAAGGTGTGACCCCTGGCAAAATTGCAGCTGGGATTTTCAGATCCTGGGCTTCTAAGGAAGAGACAGGATAAGCACAAAAATCGATGGCGTAAAAGCCAACCGGCCGGTGGTTTCCGCTGTGTTTAACACCCCCAAAAGGAGCAATGCCGCTCAAGCCTGTAAGCGGGGTATTCCAGTTAATCACACCAGCCTGAATTTTGCGATGAAAAGCATGGTATTCTGCAGAATTATCGCTTAAAAGTCCGGCTGTCAGCCCATATTGCGTGCGGTTGGCCTCTTCGATGGCGCTTACGAAATTGGAAACGCGGACCACCTGCAGCAACGGACCAAAAATTTCTTCATCGCTCTTTTCGCGAATTTGAGTGACGTCGATAATTCCCGGAGATAAAAATGCGGGACCTAAATCGAGTTGTTTTAATGCAAGCAGTTCGACAGCTCCTTTATTCAATAAATCTTGTTTTTTATCGAGAATCCCTTTCGCGGCTTCTTTAGAGATCACAGGTCCCATAAATGGCTCTGGCTGATCGCCATATTTGCCTACCTTAAGCGTTTTTGTCATTTCAATCAATGCGGTTATAAATGTATCGCCCCTCTCTCCTTCGGGCACAATAAGCCTTCTTGCACATGTGCAGCGTTGTCCCGATGTGATGAATGCCGATTGAATGGTCATGTAGGCAGCTGCTCTAAAATCGGAAATTTCCCCAATGACAAGTGGGTTATTGCCGCCCATTTCGAGAGCTAAAATTTTGTCCGGGTTATTGCTCAGTGTTTTTGCAAAATGTTGTCCTGTTTTCCAGCTTCCCGTAAATAAAAATCCATGCGGTCTTGGATGGCAGAGCAATTTTTCCCCTGTCTCTTTCCCCCCTTGAACAAGATTGATCACCCCCGGAGGAATTTTTGTTTCCTCCCATAAACGGAAGATTTTTTCTCCGACAAGAGGGGTGAGCTCACTTGGTTTATGCACAATGGTATTGCCGGCAAGAAGAGCGGGAATAATTTGACCATACGGCACATGGCCCGGAAAATTATAGGGCCCAAACACTGCCATCACTCCATAGGGACGATGCCGGACGGTTAATGTACCCAATGTTTGCGCATGGGACGCTTCCCTGCATCTGGCATTATTGGCGTCTTTAGAAATATCGACCTTATTGATCATCGATGCCACTTCGCTTAAAGATTCCCATAAGGGTTTCCCGGTTTCTTGCGAAATAGCAAGAGCCAGCTCTTTTTGGTTCTTAGCGAGAATTTTTTTAAAATCATATAAATATTTCAGACGGCCATCTAACCCTAAATCACTCCAGCGGGTAAAAGCCTTCTCTGCAGAAGATACAGCTTCTTCGATCTCTTCTTCAGTCGCTTCATTTCCTTGCCAAATCGATTCAGATGAGCTTGGGTCTATGGAAACAAGCACAGGGCCGTTCCCCTTTTTCCATGTGCCATTGATATAATGTGAATGCATTACACACTCCTTGTAGTTTCAGTATATAAACTATTTATTTTTTGACTACAGCATAATCTATGTTATACCGAACGTGATTCAAAAATTGGTTTTTGACGGCGCTTTTGCTTTGCATCAAAATTTTTGTCTTCACTCGTGCCTTGGCCATTGGCAATGGTCCCTCGCTCCAGACGAAAAATTTTGAGCAGCCTCCTTGTCAAAATCCCAACTTTTGAACCACCTTCGGTATATGAAAACAAGTTGCGCAATTATTCAAGTATTTGTTACTGTCAGGCTAATAGGAGAATTGCACACAGACAGATCAATCGTCTTGCCCCGTCTGTATGCAGCGTTACAAAAAATATTTTCAAACCTTAAGCCAGGGAAATGTATGCTACAGAAAAAAAATCATCCATTTTATGTTTGTTTTTTTATTTTATTGTCTTGCCTCTCCTCATTATCCCTTTATGCCGAGGGGATTTACTGGCAAACCAATTATGACTCTGCTCTTGCAGAAGCTAAACAGACAAAAAAACCTGTACTTCTTTTGTTTACTATGTCTGAAGGTTGCACATATTGCACAAAACTCAAAGAAGAGGCTTTGGATACAAAAGAATTTGCCGAAAAGGCGGAAAACAGGTTTGTCTTTGTCAAATTGGATTATAATGCCCCTACCCCTGAATTAAGAGCACAACACGATCAGCTGCAAAGAAAATACAATATCCGCGGCTATCCGACAATTATTATTTTAGACCCTAAAGAGGAAAGACAAATCGGCGTGACAGGATATCGTCCGGGCGGCGGCAGGCAGTATGCCGATCATTTGCTGCAATTCATTACCCGTTATTCCACATATCAGCAAAAGCTCCATCATATAGATGAGCTAGCTCTTCAGGAAAGCGAGCTGAAGGAGTTATATTCTACAGCAAAGCAATTACATCTTGACTCTGGTATGAAAATAATTATGGCAAAAGGGATAAAGGAAAAGAGCTCTCCTTTTTTTTTGATGGAGTCGTATTGGCAATTGGCCAGGGAAGGGAAAATTCATTCTAAAGAGGCATTGGACTTGCGTCAGAAGTTATTATCATTAGACGCAACCCACCAAAAATCGATAGCTTTCGATCTTGCAATTATTGATTTTGAGACTTATTTTGCCCAGATGGATAATCATGAGGCTAGCACAGAAGCGATAATTGCTCCGCTTACAGCCTATATCGATGAATATGATACGATAGATAAAGAAAACACCTGGAGAATGCGATTGATCATTTCCCAAGTCTATCTTGAGAAAGACCAGCTTCCCATTGCCTTGCGGTATGCACAAGAATGTTATGATACTGCTCCCTATGCTGTCAGGCCAAAACTTGCGCGCACCATCGAAAATATATCAGCACAAATCGATACTTGATTGCGTGCCCGTGAGCGTGCCCGAGTAAAACGACAATAAGTCTTTAGATCACTTGATCGCATGAAAATGGACGACATGAGACAATTGCAAAAGTCTTAGATTACTCAGAGCTAGCAAAATATTCAACGCAAAGGCGCAGAGGCGCTAAGACGCGAAGATAAAAACAGGCTCAAGAATTGGCTTCTAACGTATCTTAAGTTAAGCCGCTACTTAAAAGGCGATTTCAGAGCGCTTTAAATCTCTTTAGCTCGCCTTTTAAGTAGCGGCTTAAAGCGTCTCACTTTTATCGGGTTACCCGATAAAAGTGAATGGGTCAAATCAAGCTATATATTTCCTTATATACAGTCTTTATCGTTTTTATCGTTATAATCGTTGATCATGTCTGTGACGTATATCCTTGAAAGCTGTTTATTATCTTTGCGCCTCTGCGCCTTTGCGTTGAATATTCTGTTAGCCCTGAGTAATCTAAGACTTTTGCAATTGTCTCATTGCGTCCGGAGGAAATTGTCGCTTCTTATCTTCCCGCGAAAACTATTCTTTAGCTGTTTTAAAATTTGGACGCGAGATCGAGCAACTCTGATGCTATGTCCATCATTGTCGATTTTTGAGCTGCTGTCCGCGGTTTGATATTAAGATCAAAACCTGCAGGAAGCAACGCGCGATTTAAACGGAAAGATTCCTTGACAAGGCGCTTGAAACGATTTCTTTTGACGGCATTACCGTAACGGCGCGTTACGGTAATGCCTAGTCTGCAGACTGGAACATTAGATTGTCTTGCATCGATAACGATCAATTTCCCTATATGACGCGTATAATTTTGTGCGATGTGCCGGTAATGACGATGCGAACATACTCGCGCCGATTTGGGAAATTGATACATGAGGCTGGAAAAGTTACACTCGAGTCAGCTCTTTGCGCCCTTGACGGCGGCGGCGGTTGATGATTTTTCTCCCATCCGCTGTTTTCATTCTTTTACGAAAACCACAATTCGTTATGCGGCAGCGCTTACTTGGTTGATAAGTACGTTTCATGTGAACACCTTCTTAATTGCATGTTTGACTGAAATACCAGTATCACGTGAGTATACAATGCATTTCGATAAAAAGAAAGAAAAAAATCATGAACACCCATTTTTATCAAAAAGTTCACAAAAGGATTGAGGCAAAATAGCAAACTCGTTAGAATAAAGAGCAAAATTGTTTTTTCTCAAAGGACAACGATCATGAAAGTAAGTGCATCAATTAAAGCTGACCGTTCTAAAGGGGATATTTTGGTTCGTCGCCGCGGTCGGTTATATATCGTAAATAAACTAGATCCCAATCGCAAGCAGCGGCAAAAAGGCCCTGCCCGTAAAAAATAAGAGAATTATCTATGGCAAAGAAATCATCTGTAGAAAAGCAACTGCGTCGCCAACGTCTGGTGAACAAAGCCTGGGGAAAGCGGCAAGAGCTTAAGAAAAAAAGTTCCGATATTCACGCAACTGAGGAAGAGCGTCAATTTGCCCGCGTTGCGCTGAACAAAATGCCAAGGAATACATCGCCGATACGTTTAAGAAATCGCTGTAAATTAACAGGCCGCTCGCGCGGATTTCTTAGAAAATTTGGCGTCTCGCGTTTAACGTTTAGAGAACTGGCATCTGTTGGCGTAATTCCAGGCGTGACCAAAGCTAGCTGGTAATGCTTCAGGTTAGTAATAAGCGATAATATTCAACGCAAAGGCGCAAACGTACTATTACCCGTAAGTATAGACTTTAATTCAACACAAAGGCACGAAGACACCAAGACACTAAGAGAGAATGGTCTCTAGATCAAAATTTCTTTGTTTCTTTGGGACTTTGTGCCTTTGCGTTGATTATTTTTTTTCTTGCCCTGCTTCAAATAGATTCTATAGTTAGTTTTTTATTGCAGCCTTTTTTATCCTCCTATTGTAAAAATATAATTTATATTTTATGGTGTGAATTGTTCATTTGAACAAGAAAAGGAGGCTACGATGAACTTTTTTGAAAAAATAATAGTTCCAGGTCTGTTATCCGCAAGCTGGGCTCTTTGTGCTGTGCAGCCCTATGATTCCATTCGTCAAATGCAGGCAACGCCCTATTATGTGCAGGATTCTTACGCCTATTATCAATTGGCTAGTGCAAATCAGGCTTCAGTCATTGTTGATGTGGAATCGCAGGATGGCGGTGTTGCCAGATTCTTCGCTCAACAGACAAATAACTTACCATCCTTAAGCCAGGTTTATTCGGTCAGCTCCTGGGTTGACCAAGGTTCAAATAAACACCTTTATCATCGATTTTTGTCTAACGTGATGCAGGAAAACACTTCTGATATGATTATTCCTGTACGGATGAGTTCTCAAGAGGCCGCCTCCTCATTAAATGTCAGCGCTGACCTGATTAGTTTAGTGGGTGGGAACGATGCAGATGAAATCTATAATGATATTTTGGCATGGTATCCTCATCTTTCAGAAAAAGGAGTCATATGCGGTGATAATTGGTCGGAAAGCGCGATAGAAATGGGTGTAACGAATGCTGCAAGTGCATTAGACTTGAGTCTTAAGATCAACGCCAATTTATGGTATTTGGAAAGAAATCTTTAATTTCAAAGTGCAGATCGTTTAGTCAAAACCCTGTTAACAGGGCTTTGACAAACGATCTATAAAATTTAAGGATTATATGAGACAATGGCATATTGCATTATTTTTTGCTATTTTATGCTCTTTCGTATATGCCGCAGAGGATGATCATAAGGAAAATGATGCAGGTAAAGGCCCTTTTCTCTATCTTCAGCCCAATACCACGCAAATATTTACCGAAGTGTATCAGGCATATGGCCTGCTCAATCCTCTTTCAAGGACTCAATTCGAAAACGCTCTTTATTTGGACCAGTCCACACAGCCTTTTATATTGCCGATGCAACCATCGGACATAGGTGTTTTTGAACATGCAAGCCAGGTGCTTATAGAATATCATCAACGAGTGAATGATTTAGAGCTTTATATTGATCCAAAAAAGCCCAAACCCTTCTTTTTTACAGCAAACGGGTCAAAACATCTGATCGTTGCGCTTGTGTATGCGATAGCAATGTCGCAACCAGATAAGAAATTTTTGTTTGTAGAGCAGGCTCCCTTCTATTCCGGCCATCCTAATGCTGTTTCAGATATTTTTCATTATCCAAATGCCAGGTTCCTTCCCTTTCATGAACCATCTGAAATTCAACCAAAACCTGGAGAAATTCTTGTCGAGATTGTGACTTCACCCAATAATCCCGATGGAAAATTTCGAAAGCCTCTTACGAATGCCGATATTATTATTGCCGATTTTGTATTTGCATCATCGGCATTTGGAACAGATGGGACCGGTTATGTAAATAAAAATATTGAATGGATCAGAAAGGCGCGCGAGGCGGGAAAACATCTCTTCAGCTTTAATTCCGCATCCAAGCAGTTTGGAAAAACAGGAACTCGTTGCGGATATATCTGGTATCCGCTCTATGACCAGTATGCCGCGTCGATCTTTAAGAACTTCTTTAATTTCATCTCCTTCTCAACGGTGGCAGGGGGAACAAGCGGTCTTTCCGATTTTCTAAATCTTATTAAAGCCCTTTTAGACATGCCGGATAAAGGAAAAGCGCTTAGAGAGGATGTGTATAAAAGTCTCGTAAAACGGCATGAACTTGTCGAAAAAGAGTTATTAAACCGATATCCTAAGGCAACCATCATTAGTGTTCCTGGAAGCCCCACCCTTTTTGCTAAAATCCCGGATCCGAAAGGGATAAATAAAAATGCTTCTGAATTACTTCGTAAAGACTTCCAGGTGGCTGTTAATTCAGGAAAATCGATGGGAGAGACCGATGAATTCATCCGTTTGAATTTATCCGGATACAGCCAAATACTGGTGGAATTCCTCAATCGTTTGGCAGGAAAAGGGAAATACACAGTCAATGATCTCTTATTTATATCATCCCACATCTGTCCTTCTGTCAAAGTGTGTGGAAGAAAAACGTCAAATACGATTTATGTTGTCAATCCGGGCGATTGCCAGGTCGATGCAGATGCATCACAAGGACCAATCGAGGTTATACTGCCGCCTTTCATGGGCTATGTAGAGGGGCCAGTTGTAACGATAAAAAAAATTGACTCATCGGACATGAAAGTTATTGTCAGATCTGAAAATTTTAGCGAATCGTTAAAAGGGCCTGGGAACTCTTTGAAAGTCCAATGGGTGCAACCACTGTACCAGGACGGCCATTGGCAAGTGATTGCGCCTTAGAGGCAGAATCATAGATTATGAACAGGTTTTTAAGTTTTCACTTCTAAAGCCTCCGGTAATTAACTCTATGAGCAATAGATCCACTTGTGTGCTGTTAAGGCAGCACAAGTGGTGATTCCTGCCCCCATTCCTACCTTAACTATAGGTGTTAGATCTTTACACGCTTGGCTTAAATGTGATTTTCCCATGCTAATGTGCAGCTCATAAAGGCGAGTATTTTTCGTGCAACAAAAAATAGGGGAAACAAGAAAGCTGCCAAGGCCGAAGATAGTATTCACGCAACCTCTGCATTCAGAATATCCCGGATAGTACGGTTGTGGGTTCCTGGCATCTCTTGCAAGATTAATGGCAGAACGTTCAAGATCCCTGAAAAAGACTGGGATATTTACTTGTAACATAAATTCTTCTACTTCGTTACCCATGCATACCTCGTATATAATTGTTTTACTCATACAAGAAATATATTTACATAAAACTTTTGTCAAATACAATTATATACCGAAGGTGGTTCAAAAGTTGGGATTTTGACAAGGAGGCTGCTCAAAATTTTTCGTCTGGAGCTAAGTGACCATTGCCAATGGCCAAGGCACAAGTGAAGACAAAAATTTTGATGTAAAGCCGACGGAGTCAAAAACCAATTTTTGAATCACGTTCGGTATACACAAACAATTTCAAGAGTTGTTTTTTTGCGTCGTCACCAGAAGGCGGGTTTTAAACCTGCCTGTCACGCTTCAACTTATTCAAGTTGAGCTTGCTTTAAGCACCAGCTACGCTTGGTTCAAATTCGAGGCGGCTCCTTGCGAATTCTAGGGCTCTTGAAGTTGTTTGTGTATAATTTGCACATCGCGTATTATTTTAATTTCGTTAATTTGTTGTTAATATTCTAATGAAATTAAAATGAATGAATGGTTAGAAAATAAATGGGTTTTTCCAAAAACCATTTCAGATGCCAAAGCCGCACAAAATGAAATGGCGGAAAAAGTGATGCTGCAAGGTGATAAAAAGCCGATCAAATATATTGCCGGAGTTGATATTAGCAACACCCCTTTTGATCCGCAGCAAATGATCTTTGCTTCCATTGTTGTCCTATCCTATCCTTCCTTAAATATTGTCGAGATAGCAACCTCTGCAATCAGGCAAGAATTCCCCTATATTACGGGCTTGCTTGGCTTTCGCGAAGTCCCTGCAATGGTGAAAGCGTACTATCAATTATCCATCCGTCCCGATTTGATCATGGTCGATGGACATGGAGTGAGCCATCCACGGGGCTTAGGGGTGGCAAGCCATCTGGGCGTTTTGCTCGATATTCCAACGATCGGCGTTGCCAAGTCTATTTTGACAGGTAAGCCTTCCGGCACTCTTGCTGAAGAACAGGGAAGCATGGTTTCCCTTATTCTTAAGGAAAAAGAAATTGGCAAGTTGTTGCGAAGCCGGAAAAAATGCCGCCCACTGATTATTTCTGCGGGGCATTTGATCACTCTTGAAATGGCTTTACAGATAATCACTAACTGTTTTAGGGGGTATCGTCTTCCCGAACCGACAAGACATGCGCATTTAATGGCTAACAATTGCCGGAAAAATCATTTTAAAAGTTGATTTAAAATATCTTTGTACACTTAAATCCAGTTATGGATCAAAGTCAAAAAATTTCAGGCAATTTAGTCGATATCATTAATGAAACGATCTATCCTGCGACAATAGAAATAAAGGAAGGAAAGATTGTTTCGATCAAGCGCAAGGAGGGAAGTGAAAAGCATTTTCTTATCCCTGGATTTGTAGATGCCCATGTCCATATCGAAAGCTCGATGCTGCCTCCATCTGAATTTGCAAGATTTAGCTTAAAGGATGGTGTTATTGCCACAGTGAGCGATCCGCATGAAATTGCCAATGTATTGGGAACAGCAGGCGTTGAGTATATGCTGCAAAATGCCGCCACAGTTCCTTTTAAATTCTATTTCGGCGCCCCTTCCTGCGTTCCGGCCACGAGTTTTGAGACATCCGGTGCGCGTTTGGGGCCGCAGGAGATCGAGCACCTTCTTTCAGACAACCGGATTAAATACCTCACTGAAGTCATGAATTTTCCAGGCGTCATTCAGTGCGATCCCGAAATCATGCAAAAAATCGCCATAGCTAAAAAATTGAAGAAAAAAATCGATGGGCATGCCCCCCAATTGCGCGGGGAAGATTTAAAAAAGTATGTCATAGCCGGCATCGACACGGATCATGAATGTGTGAATGCAGATGAGGCAAGGGAAAAAATTGCTTTGGGAATGAAAGTACTGATTCGGGAGGGATCTGCGGCCCATGATTTCGATGCTCTTTTCCCTCTTCTTTTGGAGTGTCCGGAAAGTTGTATGCTATGCAGCGATGATATCGATCCCGTCACCCTGATGCGCGGAGGTGTTAATTTACTGGTGAAACGGGCCGTTTCCAGGGGAGCTGATTTAATGAGCATTCTTCGCTGCAGCTCTTTAATCCCTGTCCAACATTATGGCCTGGAAGTTGGATTATTGCGCGCGGGTGATCCCGCCGATTTTATCGAAGTAAGCGACTTAAAAGATTTTAAGGTGCAAAGCGCTTACGTCAATGGTCAATCTGTTTTTAAAGAGGGGAAAATCCTTTTTCCGCGCACAATTCCAGAGCGGATCAACCATTTCACTGCAGAAAAGAAACAGATGGGCGATTTTCTTGTCCCTGCTCATCCTGGACGTATCAAGGTCATTGAGGCCATTGACGGCAAACTATTAACGCAAGAGTTTTTAGCCGAACCTTTGATTGCAGGCAATGCTGTGGTTTCAGATCCGGAAAGGGATATCCTTAAAATCACAGTAGTCAATCGCTACCAAAACAAGCCTCCTAGCGTGGCCTTTATTAAAAATTTTGGTTTAAAGCAAGGGGCGATTGCCTCTTCGGTGGCCCATGATTCTCACAATATCGTAGCTGTAGGGGCAAGTGATGAGGCATTATGCAAAGCCGTTAATTGCATCATTGCACATCGGGGCGGCCTTTGTGTTGTTGACGGACAGTCTGAAACTATATTGCCATTTCCCATTGCCGGTTTGATGTCTGATCGGGAAGGCGCGCTTGTTGCAAAGGAGTACGAACGCTTGCAACTTTTGGCCAAATCACTTGGGTGCCCTCTCCACGCCCCTTTCATGACCCTTTCGTTTATGGCTCTGTTAGTGATCCCTCAAATAAAATTAAGCGATCTTGGGTTATTTGATGGAAAGACTTTTCAAATCACAGAGCTCTTTGCTCCTTAAAAAATAAACCACCACAGAGCCCACAGAAAACACGAGAGGGTTAGGGCAACTATTACCCATAAGTCTAATTAACAATTCAACGCAGAGGCACGGAGACGCTGAGACGCTGAGGAAAACAGGATTTAATTTTGAATTTTCTCTCGGCGTCTCTGCGTCTCTGCGTTTATCCATCGATGTTGCGTTGCAGACAGATATTTTGCGACTTATGGGTAAGAGCATGGGTTAGTGGGCACGGGAAATTATAACGAATTTTTGAATTTTTCTCAACCAAGAGGGCTCTTAAGCCAATCCTGATCTCGATCTTGATCATGATCTTAATCCAGCGCTTCTCACATTTCGCTCTCTAGTTGGCTTTTATCAATAAAATTGAAGAAAAGCAAGACTAAGATCATGATCAAGATCGAGATTAAGATCAAGACTTGCTTAGATTTTTCTTGGTTAAGAGAAATTCAAAAATTCGTTCTAATTTCCTCACACCCTAGAGGGTTAGGGCAACTATTACCCATAAGTCTAATTAACAATTCAACGCAGAGGCACGGAGACGCTGAGACGCTGAGGAAAACAGGATTTAATTTTGAATTTTCTCTCGGCGTCTCTGCGTCTCTGCGTTTATCCATCGATGTTGCGTTGCAGACAGATATTTTGCGACTTATGGGTAAGAGCATGGGTTAGTGGGCACGGGAAATTATAACGAATTTTTGAATTTTTCTCAACCAAGAGGGCTCTTAAGCCAATCCTGATCTCGATCTTGATCATGATCTTAATCCAGCGCTTCTCACATTTCG
>JABDCW010000014.1 GCA_013287905.1 Chlamydiota bacterium
TTATCTCTCATCGTTCCGGCGAAACAGAAGATACGATGATTGCGGATATTAGCGTTGCAACAAATGCAGGTCAAATTAAAACAGGCTCTTTATCCCGGACAGACCGCATAGCCAAATATAACCGTTTGTTAAGCATCGAAGATGAATTATCGATATGAATAAAATCCTTTTCACTATCTTCATCACCGCCCTATTACTCTTAGCTTACAGTGTTATAAAAGACCAATCAACTATCGACTCCCCGAGTCTTTCTGATACCTCCTCTCATGAACTGGCTGACAGGGATCACGGGGAGACACCAAAATCACAAAAAATCATAAGAAATTTGATCGGTATTGAATTTTCAGACAAAGAGATGCTGCAAGAGCTGCTTGATCAATTAGCGAATCAGGCTTTAGAGAAAAACGATGCTTATTTGCTCTCCATACCGCTCATTGCCTCTGCAATTTTAGGAGAAATGGACATTTACGGACCGCTCCAGGATAAAATCAGCGAGCTTTTAACCAATGATGCAAAAAATGAAGCAGGTTATAAAGCCTGGCTGTGGGGCAGGGTTTTGCTTGCCGGATATCATATAAATGATACCGTGACTGAAGATCATGCGTATGCACATCTTGCCAGTCTGCTCACCTCGTCCACAGAAGATAGTCCATTTGCAACCTGGGGCTATGGCTACAAGGCTATCTATGAAGCTTTGAATAAAAATATTGATGAGTATAACAATTCGCTTGCACAAGGGGTGTCTATTGCGGAAAACCTCGCACTCCCCGAAAAGAAGGCGGATCTTTTATGGGCACAGGTATTGTTCTTGTCTGCTACAGCCTTTGCCGATGACAGGCATAACTATGACCTCATTTTTGATCATATGACTGCGTCGAAAAATGAGGATGGGGAAAAGAGCAATGTAGATATTATCCAGGCATTAAATGGAATAAATGAAGATGACTGGAGGGCATGGGGTTTGGCCCTGGCAAGGTTTTCGATAGCCCGCACCGATCCCAAAAATCCAATTATAGAGCCCCTGACAGATGCTGTGATACAAAGTGCGGAAAACACAACATCGGAGGGCAATAAATTACTTAGTCTCCTCACCTTGGCATGGAGTCAAAACCAGCCGTAAAGGGCATTTCGTGCCGTGGGCGTGCTCATCTAATTACCCATAACTCAAATAAACAATTCAACGCAAAGGCGCTAAGTCGCAAAGAAAGCTCAGTTGCTTTTGCGAGGAATTTCGCAAGAAGTCTATTGTAAATAAAATGAAGTTCAGCTAGGATCATCCAAAAAAAATATGATTTGACAGGCTAAATTCATGAATAAATATATTATTATAATCTTTTTCGTTCTCCCTGCAATACTCTTTGGTGAAACAACGGCTGTTCCCAGGTTGACTTCAGAACATGATACCCTTTCTTTAGTCGATGGCCTTGTCAATGCTTGCAATGGCAAGCTTGTACAAAATGATAAAGATATAGAAATTCGCGGGCCCGACCCGCTTGACCTGACTCGCTATTATGACGGGGGGCATCATTTCGATGGATCACATGGCTATGGCGTCGGACTCTGTTTTCCCCTTGAAATAGTTATTAATAGCACTGGGAATCTATTTATCGAACAAAGGGAGGGATCGGCGCTTGTATTTGAAAATAAAAGTAAAAAGAAACACTTTACCGGTAAGGTTTCGCAAGATTTTCTAAAAATTGGGTATACAAACTGTTGTGAAGCTCTCCTTCGTGGCGAAGCTGACATTCTAGGAATGAGTGTTGAAGGGACATCGGAAAAAATTACTGTTTCTCTTGGGAATGGCGGTTATCGGGAATACCAATATTATGATACGGATTGGGACGGTTTTCAGCGTTATCGATTAAGGAAAGAAAAAAGGCCAAATGGCAACTACCGCTATTTTAGATACAGAAATAATAACTCAACCCTCCTAAGACGTATTTCGACGGTAAACAGAGACGAATCTCTAACCTTAAACTGGATCGATTTCACAGCTTTTGACTGTCATCAACATACAGCCACAGCCAGCAATGGGGAAAAAGTCTACTATTGTCAAGAAAAGAAAAAAGGAAAGGCTGGTATAAGGGGGGGATTTGATGCAAGGAAATTTACCGAAACACTCCTCAAAAAAGTATCAGGGGATCATCTTGTCACAACATCCTATGATGCCCTTTTACGATCCCGATATGAAGAATCCCTTTTTAGTGTAACAAATATTGAAAAACCGGATGGCCGTGCATTAAGCATCGAATATGATTCGAAACAAAAAGTCCAGTATGTAAGTTTAGCCGGGAATACCAGACCTCTTTATTGTTTTGAATACCATTCCGGTTACACAACTGTCAGAAATGCTCTTGGAGCTATTAAACGGTATGATTTTGATAAGAAGAGATTGATAAAATTAACAGAGCCCCATCGCTGCCATGAATATACCTGGTCTAAAATCGGTCAGTTGCTTGCTTACAACCTGAAAGACATTACGGGAAAAACGGTCATTAAAACGGATTACAAATATGATCCAAACGGGCGGATTATAGTCAAAAATATTACAGGAAATATAAAGCATGAGGGATCGCAGGATTGCTATACGATTCTTTACACCTATTCTCAGGATGGAAGCAATCTTATCACCGCCGAAACGCACAATAACGAAAGAGAATTTACCTATACATATCTTCCAGGAACAAATCTGATTACGCGTAAGCTGACATTTGCCGATGGAAGATTTGTCGAAAGGGAATTTTATCAGTATGACATCAATGGGATTCAAATTCAAAAAACAATCGACAATGGATCCGGCCCTGAAATCGATGATCTAAGCAACGTAAGTTGCCGAATTGTAACAGAAACTGAGCCACAGCTAAATCCAAATCTTCCGGGCTTGACCCTGCCCCGTTTAGTTAAAGAGTGGGCAATCGATCCCAACACCAATCAAAAGCATCTTTTAAAAATGGTGGAAAGTTCTTATACGCAAGGGGATCTTCTGGCAGAGGAAAAAACATACGATGCAAATGGTTGCTATGCTTTCAGTAAGTGTTTTGAATACAACGAAAAAAGGCAGCTCATTTACGAGACAGATCAGGTGGGCCGCAAAACCCATTATCAATATGATGAAAATGGGAACAAAATCTACGAGGAAATCTTAGGCTTGAATAAAAAAAGTCATTATATTTACGACAAAGCAAACCGGTTAATACAGGAAATTGAAGAACATAGCGATATTACTTTGACCACAACGCATCTTTACGATGCAATGGGCAACCGCACCGGCACAACCGATCATTTTGGACAAACAACAACCTATCAGTTTGATGCAACAGGCCATGAAATTTCTTCTGCCGATCCTTATGGCAAATCTTGCCTGAAAGAATATGACGCCCAAGGCAATGTGATCAGAACAATTGATAAGGATGGGTATGCGACACATACCCTTTACAATATTTCTAAAAAACCAATTAAAATTACTTATCCCGACGGATCGACCAAACGGTTCGCTTACAATCTCCAGCAACACATTATTCAGGAATGGGAAAGGGATGGCAGGTCGACCGTTTATGAAGTCGACTATAAAGGACGTCCCAAGGTGACAAAAACCTTTGGAGCCGATGGGAATTTGCTGAAAGAAACGTGCAAAATGTATAAAGGCCCTCATCTAGTTTCTGAAACCGATGCAATGGGGAATGCCACTAGCTATGCCTATGATAAAGCCGGAAGGCTAGTTAAAAAAATTCAGGGAAATCAGTCTATCTCATATGAATACGACTCGTTGGGGCGCCTTGCAAAAACGACCACCGCTGACTCTGTAGAATGTAAGATCTATGATTTTCTTGACCGCATCGTTGAAGAAAGGGTCGAAGACCTCTCGGGATGTATCTATAAAAAAACCCAATTTACCTATGATATCAGCGGGAATCAAACAATTAAAAGAGAATATACCGATCCTGATCACTATTCTGAAACCAAAACAGTTTTTAATTCCAGAAATTTGCCCGTCCTGCATATTGATGCCTTAGGAAACCAAAGAAAAACGCTTTATCATTATATCGATCATCTGGAAAAAGAAACAATCGACCCGCTAGGCAGGACAGAGGTGGAAGTCTACGATAAGCTCAACCGATTAGTCTCTTTACGCAAATTATCTCCGGATGGAACTCTGATCTCTCAACAATCATTTAGGTTTGACGGTCGAGGCAACAAAATCCTTCAAAGCCATACAAACATTTTTCAAAATCAACCTTGTGGAACATATGAAATTCGTACTGAATACGATGCATTGAGTCAAAAAATTTTAGAAACAGAACAAAATAAAAAAACAACGGCATACACCTATAACAATGGTCGACTGCATCAACTCATCAAACCAGATGGGGTTATTTTAACTCATATCTATGATTCTTCCGCAAGATTAGGGGAGCTTGTCTCGAGTGACGGAACGATTCATTACAAATATACGTACGACCAAAGCGATAATCTCCTTAAAGTGGAAGATTTTATTCAAAACACAGTAACGATGCGTTCCTATGATGTTTTCAATCGCATCATTTTGGATAAACAAGCCACTGAAACGCGGTATACATACGACTCTCTTGACCGAATCAGGTCGATGCAATTTGAAAACGAAAAAATCACGTACAACTATTCTCCAACAAGTCTTCTTTCAGCATCGCGATATAAAAACGACAATCTTCTCTTCTCTTTTACCCAACAGACAGACTGGATGGGCAATCCACTCAAACAAGTACTGCCATGTTCTTTGACCCTTGACTACAGTTGGGATGTTTTGGGCAGATGTACAAATATTGCCTCCACTCATTTTCAACAATCCCTTATTTACGACAAGGCCGGCAATGTAATAAGCACGTCGGTAGATGATCCTTTAGGAAGTTACCAGGCAAATTTTTCCTATGACCATTTAGATCAGCTTATGCAAGAATCGGGTCCATTTAACAATACGTATTCCTATGATTCTTTACACAATCGAAGAGAGGTCAATGGGACCCCCTATACCATCGAAGAACTAAATCAGCTGATCTCAACCTCTGAAGAAAATTACACGTACGATAAATGCGGCAATCGCTCTTCAAAAGATAATCAGAGTTATTCCTACGATGCGTTAAACCGTCTGACCAGTGTATCACTTGAAAATAGTACAATCTTCTATCGATACGATTCTTTCGGTAGAAGAATCGCAAGTACTAATGGCACCGAAACAATCACATATCTGTATCAGTTTGATACGGAAATCGGAGCCATTGTTGATGGAAATCTCATCGAGTTTAAAGCAATCGATGACCAACATGCCCCTTTTGCCATCGAGCTGAATAATAAAGTTTATGCCCCAATAAAAAATTATCGGGGCGATATATGTGCTTTAGTAGATAATCAAGGTGATATTGTCTCCACCTGTCGATATGATACCTTTGGGCAATTTTCTCAAACAGGAAAAATAAAATCCCCGTGGACTTTTTATCATCAAAGATATGAAGAAGCAACAAAGCTTTTTCGTTTCCCCCATCGCGATTACGATCCTTGTATCGGAAGATGGTTGACACCAGACCCTTTAGGATTTGCTGACGGCCCAAATCTTTATGCTTATGTCCACAACAATCCCTTGATCTATATAGATCCTGATGGTTTATTTTCTTTTTCCATCCACCCTTCAATCAAAGATTCCTTCTCCGAAGTTTGGCACAACCCAAGATTTCAAGGCGCATGCCAGATGGTTACAGGTGCAGCAGAAATGGGAGCAGGCGGAGCGATAGCCTGTGGAAGCTATGGAGTAGCTGCTCCTATTGGTTTTTCTGTCGTTGCTCATGGTGCAGATCAGTTCTCTACAGGTTTACGCACCTTGGTTTCCGGAAGATACTGCGACACGGCAACCTCACAGCTTTTACAAAAAACAGGGGTTTCTTCTTCAACAGCCAATCTCATCGACACAAGCCTTAGCATGGTCGGCACGATGGGTGTCAAGGCAATTATGGCATCCCAATCTCCACTGCTCACCTTAACCAAACCCGGATTATCTTCTACTGCTGCTTCCTCAAATTACAGCCCCTATAATCGCGCGCACTTTGAAAGGTATAAAACACAATTGAGAGCAAACATGGAGAAGCCTCATGTGTATGATCCAAAGCTTAGAAGATACGTAGAATCCAATTATAAGCCAAACGGAAGCATTGGCAATGGCAGCACTGCTGCAGCGATTAGATATGAAAAAATCATGGGAGCAAAAGTCAAGGATAAATGGCATTCGCAGAAGGGAGAAAATACGATTGATTGTCTTACCAATTGGTTAAAACACAATCCTACTGCCAGACAAGGAGATCGAGCTGCCGCCGAGAATATTATATTAGATTTACAAAACGCGTTAAGGGAGTAAAAATGACTGAAGTATCTGATAAAGAACTTATGGATTTATTAAAGGAAAAATTTCCAAAATTTGTTCCATATTGGGAAGATTTTATTAATTATTGGAAATGTTATGAAGACATTATTTCGCAAATGATACCATTTGTAGACTATGTTGCAGAAGTAATAAAGTCAATGGACGCACTTAAGTTAAAAGAAATTTTTGATTATGTTGAGTTTTTAATGTGCAATGGCAATGAGCAAGTGCAAATCGCAATTACAACAGGTTTTTTGGAAGGTTTGTTAAATAAAGACCCGGATGAAATCCAGTTCATTAATTTTCATCAATACCTCGGACATAAATCCATCGAGTATTGTAGAGCATACGATAGATTTACAGGTGCAAAGACAAAAGGACTTCATGATGATGAAACTTGAGTTAAGCTGAAAATACTGTAAAGAATTATAATCCGTTATGCAACTGCTCATAAGGTTGAGACAATGATAGTAGCCAGGGCGTCCTCGCCCTGCTTCGTCGTTGTGTGTACGTTGCCTCAATTTTTTGACCTGATGCTGCCATTATAGGAGAATAAAAATGACTGAAGTATCTGATAAAGAACTTATCAATTTAATAAAGGAAAAATTTCCAAAATTTATTCCGTATTGGGAAGATTATGATAATTACTGGAATTGCGATGAAGACACTATCTCTGATAAAGACATTATCTCGGATGAAGATCTTATTTCGGAAATGATACCATTTGTAAGCTATGTTGTGGAAGTCATTAAGTCTAATGACACTTTGGAGATTAAAAAAATTTTTGATTTTGTTGAGTTTTTAATGTCCAATGGCAATGAACTAGTACAAACTGCAATTGCAACTGGGTTTTTAGAATATTTACTAAGTAAAGACCCGGATGAAATCCAATTCATTAAATTCCGTCAATATCTCGGCCATAAAACAATCGAGTATTGCAGGGCATGGGACAGATTTACAGGGGTGTACACTAAAGGACTTCATGATGATGAAACTTGAACCAAGCTGAAAGTATTATTAAAGAATTACAATCCGTTATGCAACTGCTCATAAGATTGAGGCAATGAAAGTAGCCAGGGCGTCCTCGCCCTGCTTCGTGCTAACTCCACAGGTTAGCCTCTTATCCACAGAATTAACTCCACAGGTTAGCCCCTTATCCACAGAATTAACTCCACAGATTAGTTCTTTATCCACAGAGTTAACTCCACAGGTTAGCCCCTAATCCACAGAGTTAACTCCACATACAACGGCCTTATATTATGTGAGCATAAATTAAACTGCGGCAGCAGTTCCTCTTTTTAACCGAGCAAAAAAGATGAACTGCTACCGCAGTTATCTAAATAACTTGGGCCAACCCGTAGTTGCGCTTCGCTTAACTACGGGCTACAAAAAGATAGCTTACCTTAGCTTAACGCATATGAGCACAGACAAAAAGAAATGATCCATCGCTCTCTGCTTCGCAGATTGGGCGATGGATCATTTCTTTTTACCCCGTGAACACTTAGATTTAACCACTTAAATAATGTTTTCTTTTCCATTTTTCATCTAAGTCTGCTAAAGAAGTTTCTATTATTGTGTTTAGATCATTATTCTCATTATTGATTTTTTCATTAAAAAGTTTTTGGATATTTTGTAATTGAGTATTAAATTGCACCTGATCGTTTTTTTTATTCATATATTCTCTTTGCATTTTTTCCGGAGTAATACTTTGCTTTTTCAACGGATTTGTGTGTGGATTGCGGATGATATACGGATCTTGAAATACATTGTGGCTGATATTATGACGACGTAAGATAAATTCAGATAAGCTTTTTTTATTAATGAGGTAATATTTTTCATTCATCTTTACATACATTGTTTTGTTAAACAGTTTTAAAACGTTTCCAACGATTCCATCAAATATTCCCGTGTAAACTCTAATTCCATTACCAGGGGCATTGATTATCTCGTTAAATCCACTTTCTGCAGGCACCGGATATAAATTTTTATTATCTGGATATAGACGTCCATTGTTTATCATAATAAACCTCATTTCTCAAAGCATAATTCAAAGAGTTTTTTAAATATTAATTTGGTTTACAACTATCATTGTAACAAATATTTATTTTATTGTCTGCATGTGATGAGCAGTACTGTTACTTTTAGGCAAGCAGATCAGCAAATAAGCGCCCTAGCTGACTGTTTTGAAACGCCTGCTTATCGCGATAGCGGACGCGAAGGACTTCATTGAGAAAGTGATCCCTCAACGCCGCCGGATCATTGGCTGTTAGCCACTCGGTCAGCTTTTGGATCTCTGGATCCGTGTAGCCATCGGTCTGTCCATCGAAAAATTTTAATTGAGCGATAAGAGCGCAAAATTCTGGCAAATTGACAACTTGTTTCGCAACATCTATTTGCTCGCATTTTATAATCTTTCCTGTACGAATATCGTAAAAAAATTCTTCTTTAGTGAATTCTTGCGAGATGGGCTGCAAGGGAGCAAGCCGCTCCTCTTCTTGCTTACCTTTGTTCCATGCAGCGATCTCTTCATTCTTTTTATTCCATTCTGCGATCTCTTTATTCACTTTGTTCAAAAAATGGGTAAAAACTTCGTCGGGATCTGCCTGAATCGCTTCGGGAGTCATCAGACCAAGCGGAGCTGGTGCCGAAGCAGCTCAACTTGAATAAGTTGAAGCGTATCTGGCAGGTTTCAAACCCGACTTCTGTCGACGACGCAAAAAACCAACTTTTGAACTTGTTTGTGTATAAACGCGATTGAACCAGACCGAGGACGGTCTGGCTACACTCAGCACCAATACTTTTATTCGATCCACATGGCGTTTTAATCAGCCCCCTTGCATTCGAATGTTAAAGTGACGTATACTCGAATATAAACTTTTTTATGGAGTGTTTATGCTTAAAGAACGCGCGGAAATTTCTAAAAATGATCAATGGAATACGCAAGCCCTGTACCCCTCATTCCGGGAATGGGAAATAGAATTTGAAAAGGCTGTCCCATCCTCCTTACAACCGGCTTGGCCTGCCCTGAACGCATTTAAAGGAAAACTTGGAGAAAACCCGGAAACGTTAAAACTGGCGCTGGATACCTTTTTTTCCATCTCAAGAAAACTATCCACCCTCTTCACATATGCTCATTTAAGACATGATGAGGATATTGCCAACGATACAAATAAAATTGCCTTTGACAGGATCGTCAGTGTTTTGCACGAGTTTTCGCAAGGCACTGCCTGGATGGAACCTGAGCTCATTTCTCTAAGCGAGGAGACCTTAGACCGGTTCCTCTCGTCGCCAATTCTTGCCAACTACCGGTTTCATATCGAAAAGATCGTGCGAATTAAAAAACATACTCTTTCTGAATATGGCGAGGAATTGTTGGCCATGGCGGGAAAAGCTCTTGCCTCATGTCACAAAGCATTTAGTGCGATTAATGACGCCGATTTCAAATTCGGCATGGTCACTGACGGCCAGGGAAATGAAAGAGAACTTACCCACGGCTCTTACGGGGTCTATATCCGCGAACAGGACAGAACATTAAGGGAGCATGCTTTTAAGAAAATGCATAGCACATACCGGGGCTTTGAAAATACAATATGCGAACTTTTAAATGGACAAGTACAAAATCATATTTTCAATGCCAAAGCGAGGAATTATGCGTGCAGCTTAGACGCCGCATTATTTCCAAAAAATATCGATCCGACTGTGTACCGTTCTCTGATCAAAACTGTCAACGATAACCTCGACGGACTGCATAAATATGTAGCTTTAAGAGAAAAGATCATGAACGTGGGCCCTTTGCATTTATATGACATGTATGTCCCGCTCATTCCTAAAGTTGACATGCGGATGACGTACGAAGAGGCAGAAGATATCGTGATTGAGTCGGTCGCCCCTCTTGGCGTAGAGTATCAAAACTTTTTACGTCAGGGATTGCAGTCCCACAGATGGGTCGATCGTTTTGAGAATAAAAACAAGCGCTCCGGAGCCTACTCCAGTGGTTGTTATGATAGTATGCCCTATATTTTAATGAATTATAAGCAGTTGCTAAAAGATGTGTTTACTCTGGCCCATGAAGCCGGCCATAGCATGCACAGCTTGCTTAGCCACAAAAATCAGCCCTACCATTATGGCGACTATCCCATTTTTCTTGCCGAAGTCGCCTCTACCTTTAACGAAGAACTTCTTATGGAGCTCATGCTTAAACGAACACGTACGAAGGAAGAGCGCATTTTTTTAATTAACGAACAAATAGAAGATATTCGAGGGACCTTGTTCCGTCAAACGATGTTTGCAGAATTTGAGCTATCCATTCACGAGCTGGCGGAAAAAAATGTTCCCCTCACCCCCCAACGGCTTAATGAAATCTATCGGGAACTTAATCAGCGTTATTTTGGAGATCGTTTTGTCGTCGATCAGGAATTAGAATCGGAATGGGCGCGCATCCCCCATTTTTATTATAACTTCTACGTCTTTCAGTACGCGACAGGAATAAGCGCTGCCATAGCGCTTGCAACCCGCGTGCTTAAAGGCGGATCGAAAGAACAAGGCGACTACTTATCATTTTTGAAAGCAGGATGCAGTAAATACCCTATTGATATATTGCAGTCTGCCGGTATCGATATGCTTAACTCTCAACCAATTGCTGCTGCAATAGTTAAGTTCAAAACTTTGGTCGAACAGTTGGAAAAAGAGCTGGAAGAAGAGTTGGCGGTTAGCAGTTAAAAGACAACTCTGCTAAATTTCATCTTGCAAAAAAAAACCTTAAGGGTTAAACTCTAACTTACACTATCAACAAAGGAGATTTTATGAGCAAACCACAATGTACAATGACCAAGTGCGGCACCGCTAATCTGAAACCACTCGGCAACCGCGTGTTATTGCGTCATCTCGAGGGAGAAGAAAAGCTTAAAGGAGGAATCATCCTTCCGGACAGCGCCAAGAAAAAACAAGAACAGGCGGAAGTGATCGCAATAGGACCTGGAAAAAAAGATGCTAATGGAAATCTCATTCCCATTTCCTTAAAAATTGGCGATATCGTCCTCATCGAAAAATATTCAGGACAAGAAGTTCATCTGAATGATGAAAAATATGTGATCGCACGTGCTGATGATCTAATCGCAGTGATCGAAAAATAACAATTACCTCATCTAATTAAGGAGACTAAAAAATTATGGCTGCAAAAAATATTATCTTTAAAGAGGACGCCCGTCAGAAAATTCTCAAAGGTGTACGCACTCTGACCAATGCCGTTAAAGTCACACTGGGGCCGAAGGGACGCAATGTCATCATAGATAAATCCTATGGCGTGCCACACATTACAAAAGACGGCGTAACAGTTGCAAAAGAAATCTCACTCGAAGACAAGCACGAGAACATGGGCGCTCAGATGGTCAAAGAAGTGGCAAGCAAAACAGCCGACAAGGCAGGAGACGGGACGACAACTGCAACAGTCCTTGCCGAAGCAATCTATAGTGAAGGATTGCGCAATCTGGCTGCCGGAGCGAACCCCATCGACTTAAAACGCGGAATGGAAAAAGCCCTGAAAATCGTCATACAGGAACTGGAAAAACGAAGCAAAAAAATTCAAAATAAAAATGAAATCCAGCAAGTGGCGACAATTTCAGCGAACAACGACCATGACATTGGAAAAATCATTGCGGAAGCAATGGACAAGGTAGGTAAAGATGGTACAATCACTGTAGAAGAAGCTAAAGGATTTGAAACTACTTTAGATGTTGTGGAAGGGATGAACTTCGATCGCGGGTTTTTATCGGCCTATTTCATGACAAATACACAAACTCAGGAATGTGTTTTCGAAGATGCATTCATCCTTATTTACGAGAAAAAAATCTCTGCGGTCAAAGATTTGATCCCGATCTTGCAAACTGTTGCTGAAACTGGACGCCCTCTCTTAATCATCGCAGAAGATGTGGAAGGGGAAGCGCTTGCAACGTTAGTCGTCAACCGTTTGCGTGCAGGCCTTAAAGTGTGTGCTGTCAAAGCCCCTGGATTTGGCGACCGGCGAAAGGCAATTTTAGAAGATATTGCCATTCTTACGGCAGCACAGGTTGTCAGCGAAGAACTTGGTCAAAAATTAGAACACGTCACCATCGATATGCTCGGACGCGCTAAAAAAATCACCGTCACAAAAGAGGAAACCACTCTTGTTGAAGGGGCGGGGAAAAAAGAAGAGATTCAAAAGCGCATTGGACTGATCAAAAAACAGATCGAAGAAACGGAATCTGATTACGATCGGGAAAAATTGCAGGAGCGCCTGGCCAAATTGTCCGGCGGTGTTGGAGTCATTCGCGTAGGGGCAGCTACTGAAGTAGAAATGAAAGAGAAAAAAGACCGCGTCGATGATGCACAGCATGCAACAGCAGCAGCGATGGAAGAAGGCATTCTTCCCGGCGGCGGAGTCGCATTCGTACGTTGCATTCCTGCAGTGAATAAATTAGCGGACAGCCTGCAAAATGACGATGAGCAAACAGGTGCCCGCATAATTGCAAAGGCACTGAGCTCCCCTCTTCGTCAAATCGTAGAAAATGCGGGCAAAGAAGGGGCAATTGTTCTGCTCGAAGTGGAAAAATTACCAGAAACGCATGGATATAATGCATTGACAGACGAGTATGTCGACATGATCAAAGCAGGTATTTTGGATCCAACTAAAGTCTCCCGCTGTGCATTAGAAAATGCTGTATCGATTGCTGCAATGCTCCTATTGCTCGAAGCCATTGTCGCAGACGCTCCAAGCAACGAAAAGGAAGCAGCGGCAATGCCTGCCGGAATGGATTATTAATCCTCGCATAGATAAAAGGACCATAAAGACAATAAGGACACCAATTAAGGACACTAAGGACAGTAAATTCGCCTTAAGTGTCCTTAATTGGTGTCCTTATTGTCTTTATGGTCCTTTTTTTGTTGTTCTCTAGCCTTTCTTTGTCTCTTCTTCTGTTTCCGGAATGACATCGCTGATCGCTCCCTTCAACACCTCAATTTGCGCGCCATCATACATTTTTAAAATTACTGTCTGATCCTGAACACGCACTACGGTCCCTATGATCCCTACTGCCGTCACGCGATCTCCTTTTTTTAAGCCGCTTCGTTGAAGCTCCGCTGCTTTGCGTCGCTTTTGTTCTGGCCTCCATAAAATTAAATAGAAAAATACAAGGGCAATACCAATCATGATCACTGTTTGCCAGATGCCCTGTTCGCGCTGCAGGGTCACGTTCTCTTCGGCTAAAAGGATGGGTAAAATTTTCATCATTTATTCCTTATCTTTAAAAAATTTAGATTGCTTTATTTTTGCATTGTAAGGGAAAACGATAATATTACAATAGCCATAGTTTATCTTTTTCGCTCAAAGAGATGAGTAAATCTTGATCTTAATCTTGATCATGATCCTAATCGTGCTTTTCTTACAATTTGCTGAGTTTGAACTGCGAAGAGAAAGATCAAGATCATGATTAAGATTAAGATCTACCCACTCTTCAATCAAAAGCACAAACACATTCTTCAAAAAAATTTGTTCTAATTTCCTGCGCCCTGCTGTTTTAGCTTGCATAAACTTCTCAAACTAGGTATAATGGACGGTGTTGTCATCCCGTACGCTTTCAATCCTGCATCTCATATCTTTTTAAAAAACTTTCAATCTATTTAAGAGGTTCGCACAGTGTTAGAAATTAAAGACTTAAAAGCCACCGTAGATGGTCAGCCCATTCTAAAAGGTTTAACCCTTACCATCAATAAGGGGGAGATCCATGCAATCATGGGACCAAACGGGGCCGGTAAATCGACATTGGCAAAAGTTCTCGCAGGCCATCCAAGTTACACAATCACAGATGGCGAGGTGATTTTCCTGGGAAAAAACCTATTGGAAATGGAACCGGAAGAGCGCGCTCACGCAGGGTTGTTTATGAGCTTTCAGTATCCGGTAGAGATCCCCGGTGTCAGCAACGTGCAGTTCCTTCACATCGCTTACAATTCCAACAGAAAAGCAAGAGGACAAACGGAAATTCCATTAGCTGAATTTGAATCGATTCTCGACAGGAAAATGAAACTTGTCGATGTTAAACCGGAATTTAAGGAACGCAACGTAAATGAGGGATTTTCCGGTGGGGAAAAAAAACGCAACGAGATCCTGCAAATGGCTGTACTCGAGCCAAGATTGGCAATCCTCGATGAAACTGATTCTGGCCTGGATATCGATGCCATGCGGGTCGTAGCTGCGGGAATTAATCACCTGATGAATCCTGAAATGGGCCTGCTTCTTATTACCCATTATCAGCGTTTGCTCGATTATATTACACCAAAGTTTGTCCATGTCATGGTCGATGGCAAGATTGTCCATTCCGGTGGCGCTGACAAGGCTCTGGAGTTGGAGTTAAAGGGTTATCAATCGCTCATAAACAACGATTAGAATAAAGGAAGATTCTTGTGACGATTGACTATGCAACAACTACAGACACATTTCAAACCTCTTTAGAGCATTCGTACCAGCTCCTGACAAAGACAGGGGGGCTTCAGAATTTACGTTCCAAAGCCTGGGAAAAATTTCTGGAATCAGGGCTTCCCTCAAGGCAAAATGAACATTATCGCGATATCTCCTTACACAAACTCTACTCGCAAGCGTATGAACTAGCCAAAAAAACAACCATTTCTCCTCGCGATATCGATCCCCATATTCTTCCGGAATGTTCTCAATCTGTTCTTGTATTTATCAATGGATACTTTTCAACCGATCTCTCGCGCATAGACCAAATCCCTGCCCAAGTCATCATCGCCAGTCTGGACAAAGCAATGAGTACTTATGCGGGTTTCATCACCCATCAATGGAACAAAACATTAAAAGATGTTTGCGACCCTTTTGCTGCCCTTAACGGAGCATTGCATGCCGATGGCCTTTTTCTCTATCTCCCGCCAAAAACGCTCGTCGGTTGCCAGATACAATTCCTCAACATCATCGATGAATCGTCAACCCCTACATTGGTCGTGCCGCGCATACAAGTATATGCCGGTTCGAATACGAAAAGTTCATTCATTTCGACAAAGGCCTCATTGAGTCCAAGACACTGTCTCAATATGATGGTCGACATCTCTCTTGAAGAGTGTTCCTCCGTCACATATACGCAAATTGAAGATCATGCCTTAATGGATGCCTGGCACTTCGATTCCATGCATGCCACCCTCAAACGGGATGCCTCATTAAAGACAATTGCTGTGACTAAAGGGGCGCAAACAGCGCGCTATGATTACCATGTTGCCTTGATTGGCGAAAATGCTGAGGCCAATTTAAATGGAATATGGATGTTATCGGAAAAAAGAGAAGCCCATACCCGCGTCCTGATCGACCATCAGGCGCCCAATTGCCGTTCAATGCAGCTATTTAAAGGGGTGTTGAATGATTGCGGGCGCTCGAGTTTTGAAGGGAAAATTATCGTCCAAAAGCCGGCACAAAAAACAGAAGCTTTCCAATTAAATCAGAATCTGTTACTAAACGTTGGTGCGCATGCAGACAGCAGACCTAACCTGGAAATTTTTGCCGATGATGTCAAAGCTTCTCACGGTTCTACCATCGGGCAACTAGACGAAGAGCATATCATTTATATGAAAATGCGCGGATTTGATGAAAACACGGCAAAAAACTTATTAGTGAACGGTTTTTGTCAGGAAATCACAGATATGATCTCCATCCCCTCTTTTCATCAAAAGAAAAAGCAATTAGATCATTAAGGATGTCATGTTAGAAGATCTGGAAGTTCTAAAAAATGATTTCCCCATTTTTAAACAAAAAATGCATGGGGCTCCTCTCGTCTATTTGGACTCTGCAGCAACGGCTCAAAAACCTGGCGTTGTCATCGAAACGATCAATGACTTTTATAAAAACCATTACGGAACAGTTCACAGAAGTGTTTATGAACTTTCCACTCACGCGACGACGCAATATCAAAACGTACGGGAACTGGTTGCCTCATTTATCAATGCAGCAAAATCAGAAGAGATCATCTTTACGAAGGGAACGACTGAATCGATCAACCTTGTTGCCAGATCATTTGGTCAGGCGTTCATTCAACCGGGAGATGAGATTCTCATCACAGCCATGGAACATCATTCCAATATTGTTCCCTGGCAAATGATGTGCGAAGAGCGAAAAGGGATCTTAAGGGCTGTTCCAATCCATCGGGACGGCACACTCGACATGGATGCCTATGCTACACTTTTGAAAAATCACCCAAAACTCGTCGCCATCACCCATATCTCAAACGCGTTGGGAACGATCAATCCCATTAAAGATATCATTGCAATGGCCCATCAGGCAGGAGCTAAAGTGCTTATCGATGGAGCGCAAAGCATTGCACACCTTCCTATCGATGTATCTGACCTCGATGCCGATTTCTTTGTATTTTCAGGGCATAAGTTATATGGTCCGACGGGCATTGGCATCTTGTACGGAAAAGAAGCGCTCTTGTCTGCCATGCCCCCTTTTCTTGGCGGGGGAGATATGATCAAGCATGTGACGCTGGAAAAGACAACATACGCCGAACTTCCCCTTAAATTTGAAGCCGGAACTCCGCAAATTGCCGAAGTCTTAGGGCTGGGAGCTGCCATTAAGTATGTCAATGAAATTGGCCTTACCTTTATTCATTCCCACGAAAAAGAGCTGTTTACCCATTGCGAGGAAGCTTTAAAACAAATCAAAGGGTTAAAAATCATCGGGACAGCCCCTGATAAAGGTGCCTTGATCAGTTTCATTATCGATAATATCCATCCCCTTGATATCGGCACAATGCTCGATCTTAAAGGCATTGCCGTCAGGACCGGACACCATTGCGCTCAACCGGTCATGCAATATTTCGGTATTCCCGGTACTGTGCGCGCCTCTTTTGCCCTCTACAATACAAAAGACGACATCGATTACTTTGTAGAATCTTTAAAACATGTGATCAAGTTATTTTAATCATGCGAATTTCCATTGACAAAGCCGCTGAAATGCTAAGCCTTGGGGCAGTTGTGTCCGTCCCTACGGAAACCGTCTATGGCCTTGCGGCCTCATTGCATTGCCCCGAGGCAATCGCCAGGATCTTCGCATTAAAGGGGCGGCCTCTTAACAATCCCCTGATCGTTCACCTGAAAGATGCTTCCTCTTTGGGACAGTATGTCGATATCACAGAGGATATTCGTTTGTTATCGGAAAATTTCTGGCCGGGACCAATGACGTTGGTTTTGCCGGTTACATCAATGGGGGTGCCATCGATTGTCTCTGCTGGTCTGCCGACGGCAGCATTTAGAGTGCCGGCTCACCCTAAGTGTCAAATGCTTCTGGAAAAAACCGGGCCTCTTGTGATGCCCTCTGCCAATCTTTCGGGAAAACCCTCTTCCACACTGCCAAGCCACGTGGAAAACGATTTTGGAGATGATTTTCCGGTAATAGACGGCTCTGTCTGCCAGGAGGGAATAGAATCGACAATATTAGTTAAGACGGAAAAATGGGCCATTGCCAGGCTTGGAGCATTGTCTCCTGAAATGTTTTTACCTGTCCTTGGATACCTTCCGGCATTGATCGAACCAAACAACGCCAACCGACCCTTATGTCCAGGGCAAATGTACCGCCACTATGCGCCAAAGGCAAAGTTGCATTGCCTTGAGGATACTAGTCCCCCTACAGTGGGAGCAATTATTGGATTTGAAGACCGCCACTATTTTGCAGGCAGCGATCATCGTTTTTTCTCGCTCGGTCTGTCGACAAATCCTGCAACGGCCTTGCAGCGCCTATATTCTATTTTACGAGAGCTCGACGAACAACACATAACGTCCGCCTGGGTTGATATGTCATTTCCCAAAAATGGCCTATGGTTGACTCTTAGAGAAAGGCTGTTACGGGCCAGTTGTTAAAGAAAAGACAAAATTAATTTAGGATCCTGCTGACGAAATGGTGTAATATGTTTTTGGGCCGGCCCCATGCCGCTGTAATTTTTTATCTTTGGTTAATTGTGTTAGAAGTCTCGTGGCGGTTGCAGATGAGATGTTTGCCGCTTGTATCACCTCTCGTTTGGTTATGATATCTTTGGCGGAAAATAGGCTCAATATTATATCATGCGTACGATTTCCTGTGTCGCCCACTGCGCTTCGCGGGAGGATGCATTTGACAAATTCTACACCTTCCATTACTTGTGGTTTTTCTAAGCCTGCTTTTCGAAAAGTATTAAAAATTGTGGGGAAACCGGATCCGAGGGTTTCAATATAGCCAGCTTCGCGAAATATTTTTGTAATTGCGTGATTTCTGCTATGAGTCATTCCTAACTCAAGTTGACCGATTCGAAGGGGTCCTGGAAAGACTCCAGGGCTGAAAAATTCAACTCTTGTTGGATAAACGGATATTCGGTTTGGGCCTTGAATTCGCCAGTTGCGGTGAAGGAGTGAATTTAATAAAGCCTCTCGTATGGCCTCTCCAGGAATTTCTAAAGTATCTTTGCGTTTTAGTCCTTTAATGACAGAACTTTTGCTTAAAGTATCCCACAGCCATGCGTAAGCAATTTCAAATTGTTGAAAAAGAGTTCCTTCACAATCTTTGCTGGCGACAATCCCTTCCCGGCCAATATGGCCTGAAAATTGAGTACAGATTGTAAATGCTTGTGGTAGGATTTGTTGCGGCTGCTTTCCAAATAGTAAAATTCCTGCCACAGTAGGATAAGATCTGGCATGTTCATCGGTTATAAGATGGTAGGATCTCAATAATTCTTTAGTTGTTTCGCAGCTTTGCGCACCACCTTTCCTGGATTTTAAAAAAGCCTCAATACTGTGAAAATCAAGATCGTTGAGTGAGGCATTATATACAGGAAGGATATCGTAACTGATGCCACGGCTCTGTTGTTGCAATTCATTTATAATTTCTGCAGTAGCTTTTACCGTCATTGACCCTAATCGAATGTACGTTCCATTAGTGAGTCCATCAGACTTTACAAAATAAGGTTTAGTCATGCCTTGGGAAACTTCAATTACTAAAACAAGTTTATCTTCAAATCTCAGAGAGTAAATGGAAGGGAGGATGGGAGGCACAGAATTGTCATATACTAATTTAAATAGGGATTCGGTAAGTTCATCTACAGTATTTGGATCAATGCCAACAATCGATCCATTATCAGCTACTCCTATGATAAGCCTTCCACCGAATTGGTTAGCAAAACCAATTATTGTTTTTACAATTTGATTGTTCTTAGGTAGTTCTTGCTTGAATTCCAATGTTGACGATTCTTTTTCTGTAAATAACATATTGTATTCCCCATATCTGATTCGATATTGACTCGATTGATTCGATCTACTATTACCCTATCGACTCAATTAAATCATATCGCCTCATTTGAGTCAACAGTTACGACACAGTTACGATTGGTATTTCCAACCTCGGATTTCATTTCCTTGAGAGAAAATCCTATGTGGGTCTTTGTATTGTTTGGTTATGAATGACTTGAATTTTGGACAAAATTTTAGAATGATTATTGGCTATGCACGAACTTCAACAGCAGACCAAATTGCTGGCTTCGAAGCTTATATACCGAACGTGAAACAAAAAATTGGTCTTTGACGGCGTCAGCTTTGCATCAAATCGTTCTTTGATTAAGAAAGAGGCTTTGCGATAAGCGGCTTTGCAGTGGGCTCCCCTTGCTGTTTTGCCACTTCTTTACCAATCTCGCGATCGGTCAAGTTCTCTTGAACGTCCCCTTTCTTTTTGACTTCGTGTCTTGTATCGGCTTTTTGAATTTCTTCTTTTTTTATTTCCGTTTCTTTTTCGACTCTTTGCCGCTGTTTTTCCATAGCCTTTTCTTTCTTTTTTGCAGAATTTGTCTTTATGCTAAGAGCTAATTTTACTTTTTCGGCATTCCCCTGTTGGACTTTAGGAGCCTTGACAGTCTGTTTTGCAAAATGGGTCTTTACCGGGGAACTTGTACGCGTTTTTGCAGAGGTGTGTTTTACTGATGCCTGCTTTGGCGACTCTGCTTTAGAAGTTTTGCTTGCCAGAGATTTTAAGAGATCTTCTAAATTTTTCAGCCTTTCTGCGACCTCTTCGTCAGACAACACCTCTACTTTTCCAACTTTTCTCAAAATCTGGCCGGGCCCACAGAATTCTTTACCAATCTGATCCTGATAACGCCCCTCGCAGTTTTTGCTTAATTTTAAAGTAAACGTACCTGTTTCTTCATTGAGGTGGAATTCGACAAATTCTTGGGCTACATACATTTGTTGTAATTGCTTTACCTGCGAAACATCCAGGCTGCTCAGGCAATCGACTGCAACGATAGTATCCCCGATTAATAGGGCATATACGTTGGTGGCCTGAACATAAGCCATGGCGGCGTTCACAGCGGGATCATATTCAATAGGTGCGACCATCCGTGGTTGCTTAACAGACATGATTGGCGCTTCTTGCGACAATATCTGGTTTGCATGCGAGGAGCTTTTTGTCTCCCTATGCTCTTGAGATGGCTGAATTGCCGGATAATCAGCTGTTGTTTGCGTTGTTTGAATATAACGATTTATGTGACTCATGTACTCACCATGTTTATTATTCTTAAGTTTCTAAGTTTATTTTATTATTTTCACCTATTTTTTGTCTACAATTAAAGTGTATTAAACAAAAGATAAAAATCTTTAGATTGTTGTTTTTAGTGTATGTTTCGTATTTCGACAAAAGAAAGAAACCCCTGCAGATTTTTTTTCTTTGTTGGGGTGTCATCTGAAAGAAGGGAGTGTGACCGGTCCGAAGAAAAAATGACTCCATCAAAATTATTTTTCTTTATCCATGCATCTTTAATTGCGGCATCGACAATCGGGTCATCTTTTATTTTCGTTTCCCATACTTCTTCTGTGCCTAGTTCGCCGTCTTTCAGTTGAAGTTTTAGATGAATCTCCCGCATTCTTTGCAATTGATCTTGCAAGATCAGCGCCTTTTGCTGCCCCTAACCCTATGGGTTCTTTAATCTCTTTTGCTTTGAATTTATATTTTGCTATAACTGCAGGAATAGTGAGAGGAAACAGCAAAAGAGCTGCAAGCCCGGCAAAAAATCTCACCACAAAATGATGAGCTGTAACTCCACCTCCCACAAGTTGGCCTTCGGAATTGAAAATGAATTTACGACCATTAAGAGCAACCCGTACAGGAGCCAATAAACCATCGACCACTTTCTCGCGTAATGGTTTATTATCATAAATATACAAATGTGTTATTTTCATTTTTACCTCTTTAATAGAACACCAGTATAACACAATAATCATTTTGATTTCAATTTTTATTTAACAAAATTATTATAGTAAATTTTTAATATTCTATTTATACTCTTTAAATAAATCAAAAAAAATTGCAATTCTTTACAATTTATCTTATGATGAGGCAATGAATTGCAACAAGGGTTAAAATTTCATGAAATATTGCGAATCGGTCTTTCAGACAAAACGGCGCCCTACACGGGAAGTCCTCATCGGCAATGCAGGAGTTGGCGGAGCCAACCCCATCCGCATCCAATCGATGACCACATCTAACACGAGAGATGTTCAGGCGACAGTGGAACAGGCAATCCTTCTGGCCGATGCAGGGTGTGAAATTGTACGTGTCACTGTACAGGGGATGAAAGAGGCAGAAGCCTGCGAAGAGATCAAAAACACCCTTGTGAAAAAAAATTATAATATCCCTCTTGTGGCAGATATTCACTTTTTTCCCCCGGCTGCGATGAAAGTGATCGACTTCGTCGACAAAGTGCGCGTCAATCCGGGCAATTATGCAGACAAAAGAGCCTCTTTCAAAACTATTGACTATGACGATGAATCGTATGAGAAAGAGCTGCTAAGAATTGAAGAAAAATTTACCCCGCTAGTGGAAAAATGCAAAAAATTAAATAAATCGATGCGGATCGGAACAAATCATGGCTCTTTGTCCGACCGGATCATGAACAGATACGGGGACACCCCAAAGGGAATGTTGGAATCGGCCCTGGAATTTGCCAGAATTTGCCGAAAACATGATTACCACTCTTTTCTGTTCTCCATGAAATCCTCAAATCCACAAGTGATGATCCAGGCCTACCGTCTATTGACCGCGGAAATGATGGCCTTAAAATGGGACTATCCGCTCCATTTGGGGGTTACAGAGGCCGGTGAAGGGGAGGATGGACGGATCAAATCGGCAATGGGGATTGGATCTTTGCTTCTGGATGGAATTGGAGATACCATTCGCGTTTCATTAACAGAGGATGCATGGAATGAAATCGATCCTTGCAAACGGCTGATCGCGCTTGCAAATACCTATGAAGGAACAGGAGTGCCTCCCTTTCAGGAGCACCATCGCCATATCGATTCGATTGCAAAAAGATCTGTCGCCCTCCCAAAACAGATATCGATGCACCGCGATGGATCTGTTATCCTGCAATGCAATTCAAAAGATATTCAAGATCCAGATTTCTATAAAAATTTAGGATGCAAAAACATACTTGGATTTCCAAAATTGCATATCACGAGCGCAGACTCTATTTTTCTTACGGGTGAATCAGACGGGGCAAATAGTAAATTACACAGATTGCAAGAGATTGGTGTCTCTATATTTTCAAAAACACACGAAAAAACCCATGTTGCCTTACTTTCCATCCGGGAAGCGATCCAAATAGAGGCCGCCCGCCAGGACTCAAATCGATTTGCGCCCATATCTGCAGAAAAACCATCCTTTGCATTGCTTATTAATGAAATGGAGCCAAGAGATTGGAGTGCGATAGAAACGCTTGGGGCAGCCCTCATTGTCTTGTCCCCATCCAATAATCGCCTGCATTACTGCAGGCAGTTTTTTGATTGGCTCCAAACAAAAAAAATAGACCTGCCTGTCATCTTAAAATTTTCCTATTCCTGCTCTAAAGAAGATTTGGTGATCCAGGCAGCAGCAGAATTCGGATCGATATTTTGCGATGGATTTGGCGACGGGATTTGGATCGACGCCCCTTATGAGCCCGATTTTTTACGGAAGCTATCATTCAATATTTTGCAGGCAGCCAGAATGCGGACATCAAAAACAGACTTTATTTCTTGTCCAAGCTGCGGCCGCACCTTATTTGACCTGCAAGAGGTGTCTAAGCAAATTCGCAACCGGACATCACACCTGCCGGGCGTGAAAATTGCGATCATGGGATGCATTGTCAATGGTCCTGGAGAAATGGCTGACGCAGACTTCGGTTATGTCGGTTCAAAGCCCGGAATGATCGATTTATATGTGGGAAAAACTTGTGTGGAAAAGGATATCAGCTTTGCAGATGCCACCGACCGGCTGGTTGACCTGATCAAAGCTCATGGACGCTGGATCGAACCTCCATCATTAACAGAAATCCAGGAAGAGATCAATGCACATCATAGCTAAAACGGAAGGAGTGCTTTTTGACCTTCTAACGCAGCTTGCCCCCGACTCATCCAGACAATCGCTTCGTTCCTGGTTAAAACAGGGACGTATCACTGTGGATGGAAAAGTGGTGAAACTGGCAAATACCCCGATTCTTCCAGGGCAAAAAATAGCCCTGGAGCAAAAATTTACTGTTTTGGAAGAAAATATCCGGATTCTTTATGAGGACCGCGATTTAGTGGCCATTGAAAAACCGAACCACCTGCTGAGCGTGGCCACCGCTTTTGAAAAAGAAAAGACCGCTCATGATATCCTTAAAAGTCATTTTCATCCGCGAATCGTCAATATTGTCCATCGCCTGGACCAGGACACTTCCGGCGTCATGCTTTATGCACTGTCACAAGAGGGTTATGAAGGCTTAAAAAACCTTTTTGAAGGGCATGATATCGAACGGTGTTACTATGCTGTCGTAGAAGGGAGGTTGACCCCACCAGACGGCACATGGGAATCTTATCTGTATGAAGACAGCCAATATATGGTCCATTCCACTACCGATCCCAGGAAAGGGCGAATAGCGATCACCCATTTCAAAACAATGCGAAACTCCGCTTCTTATAGCCTGATTCAATGCAAACTGGAAACAGGACGGAAAAACCAGATCCGCGTCCATGCCCGAGACCATGGACATCCCGTTGTTGGCGATACCAAATACGGTTCGACAAAAAATCCTATTAAGCGTCTATGCCTTCATGCAGAATCGATTGCTTTTATTCATCCGATCTCAGGAAAAAGGATGCACTTTTCTGCTCCCTATCCCGAATTATTCAATAAGCTACTTGTTTTGTAATGAACAAGACAAACTTGACTTTGTTCACATAAACGTGTACGATCGATGAAAAAGCGTGATTTAGAAAAAGAACTTATCAGTTTGGGATGGTGGTTGAAAAGAGAAGGTGGCAACCACGAGATTTGGACAAATGGCGAAGATAGTGAACCTGTTCCAAGGCACCGGGAGATTCAAGAAAATTTAGCTAAGAAGATCATACAAGTTGCCAAAAATAATCCTCCAAAAAAATAATAGGGAGCAAAAAAATAATGGAATTAGAAGGCAGGGTTTGGAAAGACCCTAAAAGCAAGTGGTGGCTCATCGAAATTTTCTTTTTAGATGTAATGACACAAGGAAGGACGAGAAAAGAAGCACTGGAAATGATTCAGGATGCAGTTATTGAACTTTTAAAAGATTCTTATCAGGAGCTCCTGACCGCACAATTTAAGCTTACAGTCAATTTGTATGAAGGCGCTACTATTGGTCTTGGCGCATCTGATGAGAAACTCCTCTTTGCCTTAGGGCTAAAAAGACAAAGATTAAGAAGCGGTTCTACAATCCGGGATGTTTCCAAAAGACTAAAATCTACATCTCCAAATGCCTATGCCCGATATGAAAGAGCTCAGGCAAGGCCGAGTTTAGAGAAATATGCAGAGTTATTACATGCAGCAAATCCAAACAGAAGACCTTTGCTGGTGAGTTAGCGAAAAAATAATCCCTTCCGTTTCATATATAGAGCTAAAAAAATAACAGGATAGGCCAAGACCGCAGGCTCAGTGAGGATAAGAAAAACAGTTTGAATTTTCTTATCCTGCCTGGGAGCGAGCAGATTCTAGCCTTCCTGTTATTCGGTATATCTTAAATATTAAAAAAAACCTACTTCTGCTTTTTTTCCTGTTTCTTTTGTTTTTTTTCTTTTGCGGTTAGCAACGGTTTTTTCTTCTCATCTTTGCGATGCTTAACGATTTCTTTTGTCATATAGACCTCCTTGAAGTTAAAGAACAGATATTACTTCAATTTATCATTATCTGCAAGACTCTCTTAAGCCCTTGACAAAAAAAATGATCGTGATAGAATGTACTAATGGACCTTTCTTTTTTTCTACATCCCGCTGATTTAGGATCTTATGAATAAAAATAATTTTAAAACAACCTTTCCGGCAGCTCATCAGGTTAAAATCGATGAATTAGTCGCTCTTGCCAAAGAACAGGGATTCATTACTTATGAGGAGATTAATGACATTCTGCCGCTTTCTGTAGAATCTGCGGAGCAGATCGATCAGGTCCTCATCCACTTAAGCGGCCTGGATATTCAAATACTCAATCAGGTCGATGTCGAAAAACAAAAAGAGCGCAAAAAAGAGACAAAAGAACTCGAAGGGCTGCCTAAACGATCGGAAGGAACACCTGACGACCCGGTCCGGATGTATCTTAAAGAGATGGGTTCAGTGCCCTTGCTTACCCGGGAAGAAGAAGTAGAGATTTCCAAGCGCATTGAAAAAACACAGATCCAGATCGAAAAAATCATCATGCGCTTCCGCTATTCGACAAAGGAAGCAATAGCCATTGCAAATTTTCTTCTTCAGGGGAAAGAACGCTTTGATAAATCGATAAGTGAAAAGGAAGTCGCAAACAAACAGGAATTTCTTGCCCTGCTCCCCAAACTGGCAATCCTTCTTCAAAAAGAAGACAGTCTTTTAGAAAGTTATCTCATGAAAAGCGATGGGGCAAACTTAAAGAAAAGCGAACGGGTCGAGCTGAATGACCTGATTGAAAAATGCCGGATCCGCACCCAGGCGTATTTGCGCAGGCTGCATTGCCGCCACAATATCATTGAAGATTTTGGCGAAGTGATCATGAGATCTTATGATCGTTTCATTGCACTTGCCAACGACATCCAAGACTTAAGCCCCCGTGCGGAAAGAAATAAATTCGCAGCAATGAAACTGGCTTCTGCAAATATGAAACTGAAAAAAAGAGAGCTTGCTGCCGGGCGCAATCTGGAGGATTTTAAGAAAGATATCCGCATGTTGCATCGCTGGATGGACAAATGCCAGGAAGCAAAACGGGAAATGGTAGAATCGAATTTGCGTCTTGTCATCTCCATTGCAAAGAAATACACCAACCGTGGACTGTCATTCCTGGACCTGATTCAGGAAGGGAATATGGGGCTGATGAAGGCTGTCGAGAAATTCGAATACCGGAGAGGTTATAAATTTTCGACATATGCCACCTGGTGGATACGTCAGGCTGTGACCAGGGCCATTGCAGACCAGGCCAGGACGATCCGCATTCCTGTTCACATGATTGAAACGATTAACCGGGTCTTGCGCGGCGCCAAAAAACTCATGATGGAAACCGGTAAAGAGCCAAGCCCCGAAGAACTTGCTAATGAACTTGGGCTCACATCAGACCGGATCCGCGAGATCTATAAAATTGCGCAACATCCGATTTCATTGCAGGCTGAAGTGGGGGATGGGGGCGAGAGCCAATTTGGAGATTTTCTGGAAGATGTCAGCGCCGATTCTCCAGCAGAAGCAACCGGCTATTCCATCCTGAAGGATAAAATGCAAGAAGTTCTCACAACGCTTACAGAGAGGGAACGCAAAGTTCTCGTCCAGCGGTTTGGTTTATTGGATGGAAAACCAAAAACCCTTGAGGAAGTGGGAATTGAATTCAAAGTCACGCGCGAAAGAATACGGCAGATTGAAGCAAAAGCGTTGAGAAAAATGCGCCATCCAACCAGGTCTAAGCAGCTCAAGGCGTTTTTAGATTTATTAGATATTGAATAGGCCTTGGATGATACCTTCAGAAACTGATCAAGTGCAAGGATGTCTTGATGCCGAGGCTGTCCTTTCTACTTTAAGCCCTGATGGCCCGATCGCTGCCTCATTTACCGGTTTTGAATCGAGAAAAGAACAGCATCTGATGATGCGAAATGTTTTGGATGCCTACAACCTCGAACATATCGCGTTGATAGAAGCCGGGACAGGCACCGGAAAAAGCTTGGCTTATCTCATTCCTGCGATGTTGTGGGCAGTAGAAACAAACAGACGCACTGTCATCTCGACAAATACCATCACCCTGCAAGAACAATTACTGCATAAAGATATCCCGTTTATAGAAAAAAGTCTTAAACTCGATATTAAGACGGTTTTAGTCAAAGGAATGCAAAATTACCTCTGTTTACGAAAAATGGAAGAGGTGGCTCACGATTTTTTGCTTTTTTCCAAAGAAGAAAATGAAGAATTGCAAAAAATTGAAAAGTGGAATGAAAACACAAAAGACGGATCGCGCTCTTCCTTGCCATTTTCCCTGTCTCATGCAGTATGGGATAAGGTTTGCGCCGATAGCGACACATGCAACCGCAACGCCTGTCCCTATTTTCAAAAATGCCATTTCTTCAAAGCGCGCCGCCAGGCTGAAGAGGCGCAAATCCTCGTTGTGAACCACCATTTACTTTTTGCCGATCTTGTCTGCCGGGAAACCTCCGCAGTCGCGAAAAATCAAACCGGGATCCTTCCCGATTATCACGCGGTGATTCTCGACGAGGCTCATCATATAGAAGATATTGCCACAGAATACTTTGCCTCGCGGATCAACCAATTAAGCCTGTTAAAACTCTTGAATGCCCTCTCCACAGAGAAAACACGCACGACACCGGGAAAACTAGCCTTTATCAAGCAAAAAATCCATGAACATTTTGCACATGCATCTATGGAAATTTCTTCCCTGCACAATCGACTATTGATCGATATTCCGGGAATGAGGCGCGATCTTACCTCCCGCATTCATGAAGCATTTGGAGCTTATCTTCATTTTTTACAAGCCATGCAACCCGTCAATGCAAAAATAGAAGGGGTTTCGGGAGAAGACAAGCTAAGAATTCTCCCGGACCACTATCTGCATTCCTGCTGGAAAGAACAGGTCATCCCAAATACTCTTGAACTATCCTCAGCCCTATTGCGGTTTACCCAAGGGATCACAGCACTCCTTAAAGACATCAAGAATCAGAAAAACACGAAACTCGACGAGCAGATCAAAAATGCCGTATTTGAAATTCAAAATCTCGTACTAAAACTTGAGAATGCGGAAAAAGCAATTTTTCAGTTCGTCAACGAAGTTGTTTCAATAGACAAGGTGCGATGGATTGAATTACAGACATTAAAAACAACAATCAACACAACGCTTGTCGATACCAAACTCGACATCGCAGACTTGCTTGGCACCCATCTGTTTAAAAAATTTCCTACTATCATATTATGCAGCGCCACATTAACGACCGACCATCATTTTCAATATATACGAAGCCGCCTCGGGCTGACCTCAAGTCACCTGCAAACAAGGGAAATTAAAGAATACTGTTATGATTCCCCCTTTAATTTTTCCACCCAGGCTATGTTGGTTTTACCTACAGACCTCCCGGGTCCAAGCGACCCCGGGTTCATTCAGGCAGCCTCTCATAGCATTTGGGAAGCTCTTTTAGGAAGCAGGGGCAATGCATTTATCCTTTTTACCTCTTACAAAATGCTCGAAGAGTGCTTTGAATTATTAAAAGACCGGTTAAGAGAAAAAAAATACCCGGCCCTTAAGCAGGGAAGCGAAAACCGCCAAATGTTGTTACATCAATTTAAGACGACTGATCATTCTGTCCTGTTTGGCACAGACTCTTTTTGGGAGGGGGTCGATGTCGTGGGCGATGCTTTGCGCTGTGTCATTATCGTTAAACTTCCCTTTAAAGTACCAAGCGAGCCCCTATTCCAGGCAAGATCTGAAGCAATTACAGAACGGGGCGGCAATGCCTTTATGGAATATTCCCTTCCTCAGGCAATTGTTAAATTTAAACAGGGATTTGGCCGCCTGATCCGCAATAAAACCGATCGGGGATGCATTGTTTGTCTCGACAACAGGGTGACAAAAAAGCAATATGGGCAATTATTTTTAAACAGCCTCCCTGCCTGCCAGAAAAATTTCGTGCCAGGAAGCCTCATCAGACAACAAATGTCTGATTTTTATCACCGGACGCAGAACCTGTTAAATGAGACAAGGAAAAGGTAATGAGGAAAAGGACAATAAGGACTTGGATGTCTTTGTCCTTGGTGTCCTTAAACTGGTGTCCTTAATGTCCTTATTGTCCTTTTGTCCTTATTTCATCAACCTTAATTATTGGGAACAAATCATGAACAGTTGCCCTAATTTACATGTCATTTTACTAGCCGGCGGAACAGGCTCCCGCATGAATGCAAGTGTTCCCAAACAATTTATCCAGCTCAAAGGCAAGCCGATCATTTTATATAGTTTTGAATTGTTTATTTCGTTACCCCAAGTCAAGACCATCGTCGTTGTGTGCGAAAAATCCTATCGGGAGCTATTCCAACTCCCTTCAAATCACAAAAAAAACTTGGCTTTTGCGAACCCGGGGATAAGACGTCAGGATTCGGTAGAACAGGGATTTAACGCGTTAGAAGATTGCGGGCAACTGGTCTGCATCCACGATGGTGCGCGCCCGTTCCTTACAGCAGACATTGTTGAAAGAACTGCTGAATCGGCTGCAAAGCATGGAGCCGCGGCTGCTGCCATGCCGGTCAAGTTTACGATTAAAGAATGCGATCAGAAGAATATGGTTGTTCATACCCCTGACAGATCGAAATTTTGGGAAGTGCAGACCCCGCAGACCATCCGGTATGATTTATTGAAGAAAGGCTTAAAACATGCGTCTGAAAACGCGCTCAACGTCACTGACGATGTCAGTCTCATTGAAGCTTTAGGACTGCCTGTACAGCTCGTTCCTGGCGATTACCGCAATCTAAAAATCACAACCCCTGAAGATTTATTAATTGCAGAAAATCTTGCAATTTTACATTGAAATTGTGAAATTGAGGCTCAAAATCACAATAGAGTTGTAAAAATGCATCTTTTGTTTCTCATTTCCAGTGATACAAGGTGTAAACCAGCTTTACACATACACAAATAAAATAAATTCAACACAAAGGCACAAAGACTCTAAGACAAGAAAGGGGGTAACAACGTGCAAATTTTCATCCATTATTGGAAACTTTTTTAATTTAATTTTGTTTAAATTAAATTATTATCTAAATAATTTTTGTTGATTTAATAAATAAATTAATATAGAATTTTTAATTATGAATATACAACAAGAACTATTTAATCCAGATCTTATTTATGGACGGCAAAGCGGGCAATTCTTATCCCTGTCACCGGAAGGAATCTCATTATCGCAGGCTCGTCCTCAAGGCCCATTGAGACTCGATGCCTATATTACCAGCTCCCAGGAAGTTCTGTCCCGAAGTTTACAAGGCCGTTCCTTTGAGGAGTTGACCACTTTAGCGACAAATTTGAGCTATGCGGTAGAAAAGCGCAAACAGGAGCACGTCTCCCTGTTTGGGGGAATAATTAACAATATCTATTTCGTTTCTTATTCAATGATTTTTTGTTGTTTTTCTGACACTGTGGCTAAATGTATCATTGTTATTTATATCGCTGAGATCACCACCCGTTTATTTTGGCAGCATTGTTCGACTTCAGATCGCGGCGGTGCAGCAAAGAACCATGAAGCGATTGCCAATCTCGTTTTTGACAATATGATCGAGGCATGGGCGGACGACCAGGACAAACGCGACAAGCCATTTGTTTTAATGCCCGAAACTTTAGCTGGTGAATTGGCTGCTGGCGGCTATGAGCGTGCAAACGCAGACCGGATGGGACATCGCCTGCTCTGCTGTACCAGGCGAAGAACTCTGAAGGAGAGACTCGCATTTCGGCGTATGCTTGATGCGCGCCGTACTATGCAAAAAGAGGGATATTTTGTAGTCACTCACGGACAAGGGGTTATGGGTGGAGTCATGGTCGATTTAATGACGGCGTTAACACAAAAACTAAAGCCCCGCTCTCAGTTACAAGATTTTAAGGTTCTTCGCCTTAGCTTGCGTTCGCCACAACGGTGGGATAATAACCGTAATTTACAGGAATTCTTTCAACAACATATTCCATCTCCATGGATGGACATAGGGCTATCGTCTCAATTGCTTTCCGTATCGATCAATCCTTGGGATCAGTCAATCTTTGAATCTGCCCTTTATTTCTGGTGGAATAATGGAAATATGGGACAAAATTTTGCAGGAATATTGCAAAAATCCTTATCCGAACAAGTAACGATGAAACCGGAAGGAAACCTAAAAATAAAGCAGGCATTTGAACGTTTACGCGAAATTGTGTCAGCAGCAGACCGTAGTTCCGGCACCCTCGGGCAACTCTATGCAATTGGCATTCCGGGCAATTTAGTCGAAAATAATTGCCCCCTTTATCCCGCCTTTCCTTTTGGCATGCCAGACTGCCGAAAGTCTGCTCAAATTGCTCACCGGTTAAACACCGTCTGGTCAGAGGATTCCCCATGCCAAGGAAGGGTGCTGACATCGATGTTGCTCCCGGGGTCGCAAATTAAAGTCCATGCGTTTAACACACATTCCCCTGAGTTGCATCGTCAACTGGATCAGGCGATTCAAGAGGCTGCAGAGGAGATTGTCTTTCATATCGCTAAAATATAGAGTAATGCAAAAAGCCGGGCTGGTTTGCTAAGCTTGCAAAGTAACTGATCCTCTTTCTATCCTGTTCATCATTCACAGCAGGTTGAGGACGCTCATTTCTGATTGCCATCAACATTTTGCCCAACATATTTAACCCGCTTCCATCTGCATTGAATGATAAAATAATTATAAAAATTTGAATCAATTTTCATGATTTACCTGAAGCTTACAACCTTGTTCAATTCTCAAATGTATTTTTCCATAAAGGTGCGTCCGGTGTAACTGCCATCGAGCTCTTTAATCCAGCCAGGCTGCCGGCCAAATTCTGTAAATCCAAACCGGGTATAGAGATGAATGGCCGGATTTTCAGTGTATACCTGAAGATGCAGTAATTCTATTTTAAACTCTGTTTTTGCCAAATGGATCAAATTTTTTAGAAGATCTGATCCGATACCCTGCCCCCTATACCCCGAGCCGACAATAATCCCAAATTCACATTGATGGGCCAGTTTACGATAAGGTTGCAGGTAAAGGGTGGCAATCCCGCAAGGGATGCCCTCTTTTACTGCCGTCAGACTGCACCTGTAGCGGCTAAAACCGATCCATCGTTGAACGGCATCAGTAATTTCGGCTTCATCTGTAATCGGGAACCACCGAATGATCGAAGGATCGTCCAACCATTTTCTAAGATAACGTGCATCATCGAGTTCTGTATAGCGTATGTCAATTTCATCACTTGAATTGCTCGTCATATCCCCCTCCATTTTATCGCAACTGCTCATAAGCCTCTCGTTTGGCTAAGTGTAAGCAACAATGACCAGGGCGAGGACGCCCTGGCTACCTTCTTTTCTTTATTTTACGAACAGTTGCTTTTTACCCAAATTCTTTTAAGTATGCATTGACGAAAGGATCTAAGTATCCATCCATTACAGCCTGAACATTGCCCGATTCTACCTTAGTCCGTACATCTTTAACCAGGGTATATGGGTGAAATACATAGTTGCGGATTTGACTTCCCCAGGCGATCTCTTTTTTGACTCCTCCCATCTCTTTTAAGGCGCTTTCTCTTTGGGAAACTTCCATTTCATATAACTTGGAACGAAGCATTTTATAGCAAGTTTCTTTATTCTGCACCTGACTGCGCTGCGTCTGGCAGGAGACAACAATTCCTGAAGGGAGGTGAGTTAAACGAACAGCAGAATCAGTTTTGTTGACATGCTGCCCGCCCGCGCCTGAAGCACGATACGTGTCTACACGAACATCCTCCGGCCGGATATCGATCACAATGTCATCGGTAATTTCCGGTGTGACGTCGACGGAAGCAAAACTCGTATGCCTTTTTGCATTGCTGTCAAAAGGAGAGATGCGGACCAGCCGGTGAACCCCTTTTTCAGATTTGGAATAACCGTAGGCGTATTCACCGGTAAATTTAAATGTCATGCTTTTTATGCCGGCTACATCGCCCTCAACGGTATCAATGACCTCGACTTTCCATTTACGGAGCGCTGCCCATCGTTGATACATTCGGGAAAGCATAAGCGCCCAGTCGCATGCTTCTGTTCCGCCAGCCCCGGCATTAATTGTAAGGTAACAATTTTTACTATCGAGTTCACCGGACAACATTTTGCGGATTTCTAAGTCATTCAATCCTTCATCGATTACATGCAGCTCATGTAACAATTCTTCCAAAAGTTCCTCGTTACCAGGTTCAAAGGCCTCCTCAATCATAGTTTTTACATCGTCAAACCGCTTTACAAGCTGTTGATAGGGCTCTGTCCACGCTTTAAGACCTTGCGCTTCGGCAATCACTTTTTGCGCCTTTGCTGCATCATCCCAAAAATCAGGAGCCTCCGATAATGTTTGAAGTTCGTTAACACGCTTTGTTTTTGCACTTAAGTCAAAGATACCTCAGCATGTGCAAAAGCCGGTCGTTGATCATTTTAATGCGATTTTGTGTCTCATTATTCATTTTACTTCTCCTTGGTTGCTTTTAGATTAACAATAAATAAAATTAATAGCAATAACAACGAATGTTTCATGAAACACTTCTACTAATATACCGAAGGTGGTTCAAAAGTTGGGATTTTGACAAGAAGGCTGCTCAAAATTTTTCGTCTGGAGCGAGTGACCATTGCCTATGGCAAGGCACAAGTGAAGACAAAAATTTTGATGCAAAGCCGACGGAGTCAAAAACCAATTTTTGAATCACGTTCGGTATACATCATTAACAAACAAATAATAACAATAAAAAAATCAAGATTAATTAATTGACAACAAAACAAATATATAATATTATAAGCTTAAATAAATTGATTATTAACTATATTATTAGGGATTTCGTTTTATGTCACAACCGATAGGAAGTAAGTCAGATTCTACACAGCCACTTTTGGCCCCACAATCAAGCCCTCCCACTCCTAAATCAGATTTGTCTGACAGAGAAATAAAAAAAAGAATAAAAAAAATACATCACCTTTTTTTACATACACTTAGCACTTTCGTAAAAATTTTTTCCATTGAACAAGAAATAAAAAAAATCGACCCGAATTACAAATCTTTTAAGAATTCTAAGCAAGCGCTGACATTATCATTCCATACCGATATCCTCGTACGTGAAATTAGTCATTTTGTTTCTTTTTTAATTAAATCGTACAAATCACGCGAAAAGTATAAAAAATTAAAAAAAGAGATTGTTTCATTGGAAAAGACGGATGCGACAAACGAAAAGCTCATATCTAAAAAACATCATCTGACGCACAAAAAAAATAAAGTTTACGATTTTTTGGCTCATACCATTCATAAAACTGTCGCTATTTGCAATTCCACTCTAAATATTTTGTCCGCAAGCACCCATGCAGATAATATCTTCAAGGTAACTGTTATTGCCTCTCCCGTTGTCTTTGCGATGAATATAGGCATTACTTGTTTTGAGGAAGTACGCAGCCGGAAAAAACAGAGTTATTATAATAAAAAGCTAAAAAATGATCCCTCCTTAGATGAGGCGGAAAAAAACAACATACAAACTAAATTATTTCACTTAAAAAACAAACTCGCCCTCCGACGTTGGAGCTCTGTCGGAAATATTGTGAGTAATATGGCTCTGCTTGGGGGTTCTATTATTCGGGTTCTTCCTCAAACTCCTCCATGGATGAATTTAACTGTTGTCACGCTTGGGGTTTCCACTATTCAGCAAGTAGTCAATATAAAAAATATCTATATGAACGTTAAAAAACTCCAGTATCTTAAAAAAGAAATACGCATAAACCAGACAAAGGTAGATAGTCAGTCGAAACTTGGGGCCATTTATCAAAGCAGGATTAATTCCCTTCAAAAAGCGATCAAAAATAAAATCATTTTTGACATTTTTCAAAACGCGATCAGCATGCTTATGTATGCGGCAACAACGACATTGGCTGTGGCAGCTTTAGTAGGAGCGCCTTATGTTACGGTACCCTTAGTTGTCGTCGCATTCTCTTTATTTGCATTAAGCCAGGGTGTTGATATCTTTAGAATGTTCAAGCATGTTAAAAAAGACAAAGAGATAAGTAAGGAAGCAGACAAGCTTGTTAAGACGCTTGATAAGGCTGCCGGCGACCCGAAACTCGAACATGAATTTAATGAATTAAAAAAACAAATTGCAACCGATTTTAAAATGAAGGATGGTAATGGCAACCTTCGCACCGATTTGATCAATGAAAGGCAAATCAAAAAATGGTATAATGGTCTGATATATATCTGATGAGGATTTTATGATAAAATTAAAGTATTCTTCCCTTGCCAAATTTTTTACCTCTCACGAGATGTCTTCAAAGATCATTGGGGCGTCAGACGCCATTCCCTTTGAAACGCTGTTTGTTTATCTCGAAGAAGAGGAAAAAGATCCAATATTACAGATTCGGATCACCAGGCAGGAACTCGACTCTTCTGATCTGGATATGGGGTATCAACCCAATCCAAATGGCTATTACCACCTACAATTCACATTGCCGATCAATACTGTTGTCGCAGATAAGGCTGTTGGAGAAGTCGGAAGGTTCATCATTTTGGTCAACCGGCTATCGACATTGCCAGGATTTGAATTTGATGAGGTCAGCCGATCCGTTTATTACCGGTATGCGACTTTAGTGCCCGGCAAAGAAATCGACCCTTATCTTTTAATCTCCATTACAGGAACAATTTTATTATTTATCACTACCTTTGAAAGTTATCTGAAAAAACTGGCTGCGGGAGAGATGAATTTTTCCGAAGTCATCAAGGAATTTCAGCAAATGGAAGAACTGCAAAATATAACAAAGTCAAAAACAATTTAATCGTTTTTACACAAAACTATAACAATTTACATAAAACTAATATTTTTCTATGATCATTCATTATATTAAGCTAACGGTCTTTTTTGCGTTAATCGCTTGCTGCCCAATCCATTGCGCTGATCTAAACCACACTTCTCCTCCCACTTCCTTTGTCCAGGATACCAAGGACCAGTACCTCCAATTTTCGATCGGCAAGGCAATGCACACGAGGCGCATAAGCGAGATCGATCGTTTGAGTAAGGAAAGAGGGACCCCCGAGGAAGAAGCGCTTGCCAAAGAAATTGCAGGCAATGCACCCGACTACACTTGCGGCGATACCCATGAAGCCTCCATACGCTTCTTTATCGAGTCACATTTCGGTCCGGCCTCTTCCAGCCTTTATTGCGTTGCCGAAGACAGGATCGGTAAAAGGGAGTTTGTGTTCATCGACAAAGAAAATGAAATTGTGGTCAAAGTGTTTCCTCAAATACCCAAGCACTATTTCAAAATCATCCATGAATTATCGGGACATCAGGCGTTCAGGGAGTTGAACCTTGCACAAGCCGGTATGGCAGAGTTTTTGCGTTTGGGAAAATACTCCCTGAATGGTGTGGACTATCTTCTGCTCGCCATGACCTTTGTTAAAGGGGAAGAAATTCGAAAGTTTTTTGCTCCCGTTTATTCCGCAGGCGGACCTGCAGAAAAGCAGGAGGCTATCGATGATCTGAAAAAAATATTTTACCTCTTAGGTACAGTTATGGGCGAAGCGCATTCCCGGGGAAAAATGAAAGCCTCTCCATCTGCAGACCATACAGAAGCTGTTATGCAATCCTACACCCTGGCAGCCGGCAAACTAATAGATAAATACAAAGAAGCGGACAGAGAAAATAGCGAAATGGCCGAACGGATATGGGAAAATTTTATTACAATTTCCAGTCAGTATGACACAGGGCCTGTTTACTTTGCGCCCTCTCATGGCGACGCCCATTTAGGTAATTTTTTGTACGATAAGGCATCTGAAAAAATAACGGTCATTGATTCTGTGCGGGCCCACCTTTCCGTAGATTCGGAAGACCTGCCCATTTCGGATAGTTATTCTTATGATTGTGTACGAATCGAAGATAGCATCATCAAAGGGATTTTGACCTATGAAAATGATGTAGATCTTATCCAGGAACTGATCGGGACTTTCAGGCAAGGGTACGAAATTAGCGCCGGAGATATCATGAATCAATCCCACTTTGAGCTCAATCGTTTCCTAAGGACATTAAAGCAGTACGTTTCCACTTTCAAGTGGAAAACGGAAGACGATTTAGTCAAGCGGGAGAGCTTGCGCCGTATGCATGCCTATTATGAAGGCATGTTGTGCAATGCTGTCGCTCTCCTGGCAATCCATTGATTATTTGTTTTGATTAATTCTTTGAGCATAGCTTCCCCATTGTTAACAATTGCCGTTGGCAGGGGGGATAATAGCTCTGCAAACGGAACAGTCCCATTTTTCGTAATACTGACCGTATTCAGCGATTTAACGCTACTTTTCCAATCGGGAAATGGATCGGAGTTGTAAGGCCAATATTGATTCATGCCCTGACCTAAAGCATAGCTGTACTTTTGCATTCTGTCAGTTATACTTGCAGGATCGCTATATCCGCCAACACAACGTCTAATGACCTCTTTCTCATACTCCGATATTCGAAACTCATTTATTTTAGCTGCTACAGACCGGGCTACATAAAAATCGTAGGACATAAAACCCCCTTTGTTAGACTCAATTCTCATCCTAATAAAAATTTTTTTTAAAATCAATGAGGTGCAATCAGGATACAGGCGACTAATCATTAAAGTATTTAAAGCATCAGGCAAGGTTACCGCAGAGCCGCAAAGTACGCAGAGGAAGCGCAGAGCCTGGAATTTAAACCAGGCAAAGCTCTTGCCGAAGCAACTCAACTATTTTTTTGGCATCCTCTTAAGCCTCCTCTGCGTACTTTGCGGCTCTGCGGTAAGCTTGCCTGAGATTTTCAAGAAATCATTTTAATATCCGGTCACCTGAGCCAGGGCAAATGCAATATTTTTGTATTTACAATAAAATGATATTGTCTATACTCAATGTCATAAACCTCTTACATGTAGTGAGAATCATGGCCAAAAACACCCAAACAACAAGTGGACCGGCATTCAAAGAAGAGCTTTCAGGGACCTCTGAACATTCAAATCTTGCCGAGTGGGCTCTTGCAAACGGCAAAAACATTGCCTATATTCTTTGCGCTCTGCTCATTGCCGTCGTTTTATTATATCGCTTCAGCAGCACCCGGGCTAATGAAACAGAAGGCGATTATATTAAGGCATCTAATGCCTTTATTGCCTTCTCAAAGGCACATGAGTCATCCAACGATGCCGGCCAAGCCGCACAAACATCCCTTAACGAACTTACCCGCCTCATGACAAAACATCCCGAACTTCATGCTCAATATGATGGTTCGATTGCACAAATATTATTGAATCGTTCAGATGTACCGGAAGCACTCAAATTTGCCAATGCAACTCTTGCGCGCACCTCTGTCAATCACCTCGAAAATCAGGCCGATTTTGCATCGACCACTCTACTTATCGCAGAGCAGCAGTACAAGCAAGCTTTAGAGAAATCATTGAAACTGCAAGAGA